>CAZCVH010000161.1:0-5051 GCA_964502115.1 uncultured Geminicoccaceae bacterium | reverse complement strand
CAGCACCCAGCCCAGCGCGATGGTGATCGTCGGGAACAGGATGTGGAACGAGATGTTGGCGCCGAACTGCACACGGGCGAGGGTGAGGGCGTCGAGCTCCACCTGCGGTCTCCTCGGTCGGTCAGGCGGTGGGGTCGGAATCGGCGGCGCGGCGGCCGGGAGCGACGAGGCGGTCCTTCCACTCCAGGACCTTCTGCACGCGGGCGCCGAGGGTGAGCAGCTGGATGAGCCGTTCGGTCTCGAGCCGGCGGACGTCGTCGTACCAGCCGACCAAGAGCTCGATGAGCTCGTGCATCTCGCGCATCCGCGCCTGGGCGTGGCGCTCCTCGTCGCTCGCCGGCTCGTGCATCAACGTCTCGCGCAGGAGCGTCAGCGTCGGGTCGATCTCCCGCTTCTTGCGCTCCTCCACCAGCGTGCGGACGATCTGCCAGAGGTCGTCCGGCGTGGTGTAGAAGTCGCGCCGGTCGTCCGGCTTGTGACGCAGCTGGACCAGGTTCCAGGCGCCCAGCTCCTTGAGCCCCATCGACACGTTCGAGCGCGAGAAGCCGAGCCGGGCGACGATGTCGTCGGCGCACAGCGGCTCGGGCGCGAGGAACAACAGCGCGTAGATCTGACCGACGGTGCGGTTGATGCCCCAGCGGCTGCCCATCTCGCCGAAATGCAGCACGAAGGTCTGGATCAGCGGCGGCAGGTTCATAGAGTTCCCGACGTTTCAGAAATTTCTGAAAGGCACATAACAAAGAAACCGGACCGGCGCAGTCCGGCTTGGCGTCGCACCCGCCGGTCGCAGCGGTGAGCGCGTCCGTGGCGGTCGCCGCGTTCGACCTCGACGGCACCGTGCTCAGGGGCCAGAGCGGGGCGCTGTGGGCGTGGCACCTCGCCGGCCGGCGGCTGGTGCCCGCCCGCACCGCCTTGCGCGTCGCCGCGCTGCTGGTGCGCTACCGCCGCGGTGCGGCGCTCGACTACGACCGGCTCGCGGCCGAGCTGCTGGCGAGCTTCGAGGGCCGGCCGACGGCCGCCTTCGAGGCGCTGATCGACCCGTTCGTCGAGGACCGCCTGCTGCCGACGGTGCGGCGCGAGGCGCGGGCGACGATGGCCCGGCTGCGCGCCGAGGGCTGCCACGTGGTGCTGGCCTCGGCCGCCCTCGCGCCGCTGGTGGCGCGCCTCGCCCGCCGGCTGCCCGCCGACGGCTGGATCGCCACCGAGCTCGCGCCGCCGGTGGACGGGGCCTTCGCCGGCCGGCTCGCCGGACCCGTCCGCCACGGCGCGGCGAAGGTGGACGCCCTCGGCGCCTACGGCGACGCCCGCTTCGCCCGGTGGCATCTCGAATGCGCCTTCACCGACCACGAGAGCGATCTGGCGCTGTTGGAGGCGGCGCGCCGGCCGACGGCGGTGAACCCCTCGCCCGGGCTCAAGCGCATCGCCCGCGAGCGCGGCTGGCCGATCGCGCCCTGGCGTTGAGCCCATATCGTGCGGCGCCGCCAGCGTCGCGGGCCGACGGCGGTGGCGACGACGCCGATCCGAGCGCCGCCTTCACCACCAGCCGGAGGTCGCTTTGCGCCATGCCGGGTTCGAACGAGCGCCGATCTTTCGCCCGGGTGTGCGCCCTCCTCGCCGCGGTCCTCGCGGCGTCGGGCGCGGCGCCGGCGCCCGCGGAAGCATCCGCCGACGGCCCCGACGAGCTCGGCACCTTCACCTTCACGCTCGACAACGACCTCTTCGGCGGCAGCGACCGCTACTACACCAACGGGGTCCGCCTGGCGTGGCGCTCGCCCGCCTACACCCCGCCCGAGTGGCTCGCTGAGGTCGCCCGCGCCGGCGGGTTCCTGCTGCCGCCCGAAGGTGCACGGCGCTGGGGACTGGCCGTCGGCCAGAACCTGTTCACCCCCCGAAGACCTGGCGCGCGAGAACCCGGACCCGGACGACCGCCCCTATGCGGCCTGGCTCTACGGCGCGGTGAACCTCTCCTCGGCGACCGCCACCAGCCTCAGTCGCCTGGAGGTCCAGCTGGGCGTGGTCGGCCCCGCCGCGCTCGGCGAAGAGGCCCAGAACACGGTTCATCGCATCAATCGCGGCCAGCAGGCCCGCGGCTGGGATTTCCAGCTCGACAACGAACCGGGCGTCAACGTCATCGCCAGCCGGATCTGGCGGTTCAACCGGCCGCTCGCCGACGGTTTTCAGGTCGGCCTGATGCCGAGCGTCGTCGCCAGCCTCGGCAATGTCCGCGCGCACGCCGCGGCGGCGAGCACGGTGCGCGTCGGCTGGGGGCTCGACCACGATTTCGGACCACCCCGGATCCGGCCGTCGGTGGCCGGCTCCGCCTTCGTCGCGCCCGGCCACGGCTGGGGTGGCTACGTCTTCGCCGGGGTCGAGGGGCGCGCCGTCGCCCGCGACCTGTTTCTCGACGGCAACACGTTTCAAAGCAGCCGCCGCGTCGACAAGGAGCCGCTGGTGGGCGAAGCCGCCTTCGGCGCCGCGCTCCTGTTCCCGGGCGGCCGGCTCTCCTACACCCACGTGCTGCGCACCGAGGAGTTCCGCGATCAGCCGACGCCCGGCGAGTTCGGCTCGCTCAGCCTGTCGCTTCGGTTCTGAGCCGGAGGCGACAACGGCGCGCGCGCCGCCTATGTCGTCGGCGACGACGGCGAGGCGACCGGGCGGCGGGTGCGCAAGATCCTCCACATCGACATGGACGCCTTCTTCGCGGCGGTGGAGCAGCGCGACGACCCGGCGCTGCGCGGTCGCCCCGTCGCCGTCGGCGCCGGCTCCGGGCGCGGCGTGGTGATGACCGCGAGCTACGAGGCGCGGCCCTTCGGGGTGCGCTCGGCGATGCCGTCGGCGACCGCCAAGCGGCTGTGCCCGGAGCTGGTGTTCGTGCCGTCGCGCATGGAGGTCTACCGGGCGATCAGCCGCGAGATCCGGGGCATCTTCGCCGCTCACGCCGACGCGGTCGAGCCGCTGTCGCTCGACGAGGCCTATCTCGACGTCACCCGCGCCGCCGACGCCGCCGGCTCGGCGACCGTCATCGCCCGCCGGATCAAGGCCGACATCCGCACCGCCACCGGGCTCACCGGCTCGGCCGGGGTCTCGATCAACAAGTTCCTCGCCAAGCTCGCCTCGGACATGGAGAAGCCCGACGGCCTCACCGTCATCCGCCCCGAGGAAGCCGACGCCTTCGTCACCGCCCTGCCGATCGCGCGCTTCCACGGTGTCGGCCCGGTCACCGCCCGCAAGCTCGAGGCCATGGGCCTCGCCACCGGCGGCGATCTCCGCGGCGCCGGCTTCGACACCCTGGTGCGCCGCTTCGGCCGTCACGGCGCGCAACTCTGGGCCATCGCCCACGGCCGCGACGAGCGCCGGGTCGACCCCGCGCGCGTGCGCAAGTCCGTCGGCTGCGAGCGCACCTTCGCCACCGACCTCCGCGGCCGCGCGGCGCTCGTCGACGCCCTTCGACCGCTCGCCGACATGCTCGAACGGCGCATCCGCGACGCCGGCGTGCGGCCGTTGACGCTCACCCTCAAGGTCAAGGACGACCGCTTCCGCATCCAGACCCGCGCCCGCCGCTGCGCCGCGCCGCTGACCGCCGCCGCGGACCTCCACCGCGTCGCCGGCGCGCTGTTGGACGAGGCCGACCTCGCCCGTCCCGTCCGCCTTCTCGGCCTCACCGGCTCGCAGTTCGAGGCCGACAGCCCGCAAGGCGATCTCTTCGCCGAACCGCCGCCGTAGCCGCCGCGGGGCGCCGGCGGCGGTGCGACCTCAGCGCTCCGCGACGACGGCCGCGCCCAACCGCCGCGGCGCCGCCCGGAACCGAGCTCGGCGGGCGAACAGCGGCCCTGCGGCGCTGCCGGCGACGATCCGACAAAGCGGCGCGCCGGCGACGGCGCGCCGCAGCGATGCGAGCACGGTCATGGGGTACCTCCTCACGGTGTGAGGAGATCATAACAAGAACAAATCGAAACGAAAGCAGAATTCAGCCGTCGTCGAGGAACCGGTCCGGGGTGATGACGCGCGGGTCCAGACGGCAGTGCAGCAGCGCCGGCCGGCCGCTCGCCACGGCACGCCGGAAGGCGGGGGCGAAGTCCGCGGTGCGCTCCACGGTCTCGCCGTGGCCGCCGTAGGCCCGGGCCAGGGCGGCGAAGTCGGGGTTGGTCAGGCGCGTGCCGCAACGGCGCCCGGGATAGGCGCGCTCCTGGTGCATGCGGATGGTGCCGTACTGACCGTTGTCGATCACGACGACGACGATCGCGGCACCGTACTGGCAGGCGGTGGCGAACTCCTGGCCGTTCATCAAAAAACAACCGTCGCCGGCGAAGGCCACCACCGCCCGCTCGGGCTGCGCCAGCTTCGCCGCCACCGCCGCCGGGGTGCCGTAGCCCATCGAGCCCGAAGTCGGCGCCAGCTGCGTCATGAAGCGGCGATAGTGCAGAAAGCGATGGACCCAGATCGCGTAGTTGCCGGCACCGTTGGCCAGGATCGCATCCGCCGGCAGCTGCTCGTTCAGCCAGACCATCACCTCGCCCAGCTGCAGCGCCCCCGGGGTGGCGGGGCCGGTGGTGCTGTGGGCGAGAAACGCGTCGTGAAGGCCGGCGGTCGCGGCGGCCCACGGTGCCGCGGCGGGCGCATCCAGCGCCGCCAGCGCACGAGCCGCGGCGTTGACGCCGGCGGGGGCGGCGATGTCGGCACGGTAGACCCGGCCGAGCTCCTCGGGATCGGGATGGAGGTGGATCAGGGTGCGCCCCCCACCCCCCTGCAGCGGAAAGCGCCGGTAGGCGTCGCTGGAGGCCTCGCTCATCCGGCTGCCGAGGACGAGCAGGACGTCCGCGCCGGCGAGATAGTCGGCGAGCGTCGCGGTGACCGTGAGCCCGCAATGGCCGGCGTAACAGGCGTGGGTGTTGTCGAAGAGGCTCTGGCGACGGAAGCCGGCGCCGACGGGCAGCCGCCACCGCTCGGCGAAGTCGCGAAGTGCGGCGTAGCCGTCGGCGCGCCAGCCGCCGCCGCCGACCAGGACGAACGGCCGCTCGGCGGCGGCGGCTGGCGCGCCGACAGATCGGAAG
>CAZCVH010000160.1:0-5080 GCA_964502115.1 uncultured Geminicoccaceae bacterium | reverse complement strand
GGAGAAGCGATGACCGAGCCGGCAGCGAAACGGATGACCGCCACCGAGTTCATCGACTGGGCGATGGCCCAGCCGACGGGTCGCTACGAGCTCGTGGCCGGCCACGTCGTGGCGATGTCGCCCGAGCGGGTCGGCCACGCCGTGGTCAAGGCCGCAGCGTGGCAGGGCCTGAGCCGAGGCGCTCGCGAGGCCGAACTTCCGTGCGAGGTCTTCCCGGACGGCGTCAGCGTCGTGATCGACGACGCCACGGTCTACGAGCCCGACGCCCTCTTGCGCTGCGGCGAGCCACTCGACCGAGAGTTGATCCGCATCTCGGACCCGGTCGTCGTCGTCGAGGTCCTGTCGCCATCGACGCAGGCCGCCGATCTCGGTGGCAAGCTGGACGGCTATTTCCGGCTCGCCAGCGTGCGCCACTACCTGATCTGCAAGACGGCGACGCGCAGCGTCATCCACCACTGGCGCGACGCCGACGGCGCCCTGCACACGGCGATCCTCACCGGCGGCGAGCTCGCGCTCGACCCGCCGGGGCTGCGGCTCGACGTCGAGGAGCTGTTCGCGGGCCTGTGAGCGCTGGCGGCGCCGGCCGCGGAATGCTATCCTAAAAGCGCTCTTCGACAGCGTGAAACCAAGCGCGTCGGTGCGTCGCCGGGGCGAGGCGAGCGCGCGTTCCCGGATGTGCCGAGCGAACCCAGATCGTCGATTTCGCGTTGGCCGTCAGCGGGTTATCGAGCCATCGGGCGCACGCTCGAGAACGCCAGAGGGACCTTCGTCCAAAGCGAACGCGCGCCGGCCGGGTGGCCGACGCGCGTCCCAAAGGAGCTGGGGTCGGAGGATCAGCCCAGAAGGCGGCGGGCGATGACCTGGGCCTGGATCTCGGCGGCACCCTCGAAGATGTTGAGGATGCGCGAGTCGCAGAGGATCCGGCTGATGTCGTACTCGATGGCGTAGCCGTTGCCGCCGTGGACCTGCAGCGCGTTGTCGGCGGTGGCCCAGGCCACCTGCGCCCCGATCAGCTTGGCGAGGCCGGCCTCGAGGTCGCAGCGCCGCCCGGCGTCCTTCTCGCGCGCCGAGTAGAGCGTGAGCTGGCGCGCGATCATGATCTCCACCGCCATCCAGGCGATCTTGCCGTAGACGCGCGGGAAGGCGTAGATCGACTGGCCGAACTGCTTTCTGTCCTTGGCGTACCAGAGCGCCGTTTCCATGGCGTCCTGGGCGACGCCGACGGCGCGGGCGGCGGTCTGGATGCGCGCACCCTCGAAGGTGGCCATGAGCTGCTTGAAGCCCTTGCCCTCCTCCTCGCCGAGGAGGTTCTCGCCCTTCACCTCGAACTCGTCGAAGGAGAGCGTGTACTCCTTCATGCCGCGATAGCCCAGGACCTCGATCTCGCCGCCGTCGATGCCGGGATCGGGGAAGGGATGCTCGTCGCTGCCGCGGGTCTTTTCGGCCAACAGCATCGACAGGCCCTTGTAGCCCTTCTCCTCGGGCTTGGTGCGGCAGAGCACGGTCATCAGATCGGCGCGCGCGCCGTGGGTGATCCAGGTCTTGGCCCCGGTGACCTTCCAGACGTCGCCGTCGCGCACCGCGCGGGTGGTGAGGCTGGCCAGGTCCGAGCCGGTGTTGGGCTCGGAGAAGACGGCGGTCGGCAGGATCTCGCCGGAGGCGAGCTTGGGCAGGAATTTCTGCTTCTGGTCCTCGGTGCCGCCGAGCTGGATGAGCTCGCCCGCGATCTCGTTGCGGGTGCCGAGCGAGCCGACGCCGATATAGCCGCGGGAGAGCTCCTCGGTGACGACGCACATCGCCACCTTGCCCATGCCGAGACCGCCGTAGGCCTCGTCGACGGTGAGGCCGAAGACGCCGAGCTCGGCGACCTGCCGGACGACCTCCAGCGGGATCAGCTCGTCCTTCTCGTGCCAGCCGTGGGCGTGCGGCTTGACCACCTCGTCGGAGAAGCGGCGGAACTGGTCGCGGATCATCTCGAGGCTGTCGTCCTCGAGGCCCCAGTCGCCGCAGCGGCCGTCCTCGATGAGCTCGGCGAGACGGCGCTTCTTCTCCGCGGTCCAGCCGGTGCGGGTGAGCCGGCTCACCGCCGGGTCGCTGATGAAGGCGTGGAGCGCGTTGTCGTCGATGTAGAGATCGTGCGGGCGGATGATCTCGCCCTGGCTCATCGGCAGCCCACCGGCCAGGCGCGACAGGTACTCGGCGAAGGCGGCCTCGAGGATCAACCGCTCGGTCTCGCCGAAGGCACCGGCGGCGTCGAGGCGCGCACCCCAGGCCTGCATCTCGCGCAGGCTCTCGACGTACACCTTGGTCCAGGCGAGACCGTGGGCGGCGTTCTGCTCGGCGTCCATGCCGTTGGCCGAGACCGCCTCGCCGACCCGCTCGCGCGCCGCCGCGAAATAGGCGTCGCAGGCGGCGACGGCGGTGGTGCACTGCTCGAGCAGGCCGGGATCGGGTTGGATGTCGCGGAGCTGGGTCGCCATGGCGGTGCCTCTGATCGGTCTTCGTCATCATCGAAAGTGGGCCGGCGGCGGAGGCCGTCGCGTGGCGAGATGCCGCGCGCGCCGTCCGCCGCCGCCTGTTCGCGGCCTCAGGCCTGCTGCGCGTCCTCGAGCGTGCGCAGCCCCGGGCGCTTGGCCTGCACCAGCACGGCCATGTTGCCGGGCTTGTGCTCGTTGTTGAGCATCTTTTGGTGCGCGCGCGGGATGTCGGCCCAGCTGAAGAGCTCGCTCATGCAGGGGTCGAGCTGACGGCTGTGGACGAACTGGTTGGCCGCCATCGCCTGCTTGAGGTTGGCGAAGTGGCTGCCCTGCAGGCGCTTTTGCCGGTACCACATGAAGCGGGCGTCGAAGGTGAGGTTGTAGCCGCTGGTGCCGGCGCAGATCACCACCATGCCGCCGCGCTTCACGATGAAGGTCGAGACCGGGAAGGTGGCCTCGCCCGGGTGCTCGAACACCATGTCGACGTCGCGGCCCTTGCCGGTGACTTCCCAGATGGCCTTGCCGAAGGCCTTCACCTTCTTGAGGTAGGCGGCGTAACCCTCGGTGTCGTCGATGTCCGGAAGCTGGCCCCAGCAGTCGAAGTTCTTGCGGTTGATGGCACCCTTGGCGCCGAGCGACTGCACGAAGTCGCGCTTGTCCTCCTCGGAGATCACCGCGACGGCGTTGGCGCCGGAGGCGGCGATGAGCTGGATGGCCATCGAACCCAGGCCGCCGGCGGCACCCCAGACCAACACGTTGTCGCCGGGCTTGAGGGTGTGCGGCGGGTGGCCGAACAGCATGCGGTAGGCGGTCGCCAACACCAACACGTAGCAGCCCGACTCTTCCCAGGTCAGGTGCTTGGGCTTGGGCATCACCTGGCGTGCCTGCACCCGGGTGAACTGGGCGTGCGCGCCGTCGGGGGTCTCGTAGCCCCAGATCCGCTGCGACGGCGACAGCATCGGATCGCCGCCGTTGCACTCCTCGTCGTCGCCGTCGTCCTGGTTGCAGTGGACGACGACCTCGTCGCCGACCTTGCAGCGGGTGACCTTGGAGCCGACGGCCCAGACGATGCCGGCGCAATCGGAGCCGGCGATGTGGTAGCTCTGGTTGTGGAAGTCGAGCACCGAGACCGGCTTGCCCAGGGCCGCCCACACACCGTTGTAGTTGACCCCGCCGGACATCACCATGATGAGCACGTCGTGGCTGTCGAGCGCGGGGACCGGCACCACCTCCTGCTGCATGGACTGGGTCGGATCGCCGTGGCGGTCCTTACGGATGGCCCAGGCGTACATGTTCTTGGGCACGTGGCCGAGCGGCGGGATCTCGCCGATTTCGTAGAGATCTTTGACGGGACGATTGTCGGTGGTGGCCTCGCCAGATCCGTCGCCTTTGAGCGACACGACATTCGGTGCGGTCATTTCGGGTGCGGTCCCTTCGTGGCGTAGAACAGGTGCGGCGGACGTTGCCGCGGCGGCGCGCGCCGGACGCCCGTTCGCCTCGACCGTCGCCGGCTCGAGAACGCCGACGTCGGCGAAGAAGTCTTCGGGAGTGAGCGAGACCCCCTCGCGCTGCGCGAGCTGGAGGAGCTCCTGCTGGCGCCGGGCGGGGATGGCCCCGCGTCGGACCCAGCCGCTCACCGCCGTTTGCCAGATGCCCAGCTGCTCGGCCACACGCTGCTGCGAACCGAACTTCTGGATCACCCGTTCAACACGTTGTTTGTTCATCGCGTCCGGACAGTGATGCTTCGAGGTGTTGATACCTTTAGCTAAACACCTTTGACGGATGCGCACAATAGGTGTTATCGCATTAGCGAACAAAAAACTCCGCGCCGGTGAGGGCGCCCCATCCCAAAAGGTGTCGACCATGGTGGTCTCCCCATCCTCCGAGCCGACGGCCGAACGCCGGCCGCCCCGTGACAAGCCCTGGCTGTTTCGGACCTATGCCGGGCACAGCTCGGCGGAGGCCTCCAACGCGCTCTATCGCACCAACCTGTCGCGCGGGCAGACCGGTCTGTCGGTGGCGTTCGATCTGCCGACCCAGACCGGCTACGACAGCGATCACGCCCTCGCCACGGGCGAGGTCGGCAAGGTCGGGGTGCCGATCACCTCGCTCACCGACATGGCGACGCTGTTCGACGAGATCCCGCTCGAACAGATGAACACCTCGATGACCATCAACGCCACCGCGCCCTGGCTGTTGGCCCTCTACATCGCCGTCGCCGAGAAGCAGGGCGCCGACCGCACCAAGCTGCAGGGCACGGTGCAGAACGACCTCATCAAGGAGTACCTGTCGCGCGGCACCTACATCCTGCCGCCGAAGCCGTCGATGAAGCTGATCACCGACGTGGTCACCTTCACCTACCGCGAGGTTCCGAAGTGGAACCCGACCAACGTGTGCTCCTACCACCTCCAGGAGGCGGCGGCGACGCCGACCCAGGAGCTCGCCTTCGCGCTCGCGACCGCCTGTTCGGTGCTCGATTCGATCAAGCAGGCCGGCACCGTCCCCGACGACGAGTTCCCCACCGTGGTCGGCCGCATCAGCTTCTTCGTGAACGCCGGCATCCGCTTCATCACCGAGATGTGCAAGATGCGCGCCTTCACCGA
>CAZCVH010000159.1:0-5082 GCA_964502115.1 uncultured Geminicoccaceae bacterium | reverse complement strand
ACCGCCTCGAAGCGGCCGCCGTCGCCGTCCACGCACATCGTGCCCGCCGCGGCGTCCTCGTAGGCCGTCACCCGGATGCCGGCGTCGGCGGCGAGGTGCAGGTACCACAGCATGTGGCAGGCGGCGAGCGAGGCCACGAGCAGGTCCTCGGGGTTGTGCCGGTCGGCCTCGCCCAGAAACGCCGGGTCGGCCGAGCCCGCCAGCTCCGGCTTGCCGTCGATCAGGATACGGTGGTCGCGGCCGTAGGCGCGATAGCCGCTCGTGCCGCTGCCGCGGTCGCCGGTCCACACCACCCTCGCGCGATAGCGCCGGGTCACTCGGCCACCTCCGCGAGCTTGGCGGCCTGCTCGGCGGCGACGAGCGCGTCGACGACCTCGCCCAGCGCCTCGCCGGCGAGCACCTGCTCGAGCTTGTAGAGGGTGAGGTTGATGCGGTGGTCGGTGACGCGAGCTTGCGGGAAGTTGTAGGTGCGGATGCGCTCGGAGCGGTCGCCGGAGCCGACCTGCCCCTTGCGCTCGGCCGAGCGCTCGGCCGCCTTGGCGCGGCGCTCCTGGTCGTAGAGCCGCGCGCGCAGGATCTCGAGCGCCTTGGCCTTGTTCTTGTGCTGGGATTTCGCGTCCTGGATCGCCACCGCGATGCCGGTCGGCAGATGGGTGACGCGCACCGCGCTCTCCGTCCGGTTGACGTGCTGGCCGCCGGCGCCGCTGGCGCGGTAGACGTCGATCCTGAGATCGCCCTCGTCGAGCTCGAAGTCGACCTCCTCGGCCTGCGGCAGGACGGCGACGGTGGCCGCCGAGGTGTGGATGCGGCCGCCGCTCTCGGTCGCCGGCACGCGCTGGACGCGGTGCACCCCGGCCTCGAACTTGAGCCGCGCGAAGGCGCCCCGTCCCTGGACCTCGCAGACCGCCTCCTTGATGCCGCCGATCCCGGTCTCGGTGGCCTCGACCAGCTCGAAGCGCCAGCCGCGCAACTCGGCGAAGTTCCGGTACATCGCGAGCAGATCGGCCGCGAACAGCGCCGCCTCGTCGCCGCCGGTGCCGGCGCGGACCTCGAGGATGGCGCTCTTGTCGTCGTCCACGTCCTTGGGCAGGAGCGCCAGCTGCACGGCGTGCTCGAGCTCCGGCAGCCGGCGCTCCAGCGCGCCGATCTCCTCCTCGGCCAGCGCCTTCATCTCCGGGTCCTGGCGCAGGCTCTCGAGCTCGGCGATCTGGCGGCGGCAGTCCTTGAGTGCCCGGATGTCGGCCACCAGCGGCTCGAGCTCGGCATATTCCTTGGCGAGCTCGGCGAAGTTCGCGGGCGCCTCGCTCATGAGAGCGGCGAGCTCGTCGCGCCGCGCCAAAATGGCGTCGAGCTGGTGTTCGAGGTTGGCTCTCACCGCCGCTCCTCGAGTGCCGCGACGAGACCGGCGCGATCGACCGGGCGCTGCTCGCCCGTGGCCAGATCGCGCACCAGCAGCCGTCCGGTCGCCAGCTCGTCGTCGCCGAAGACGACGGCGTCGGCGGCGCCGATGCGGTCGGCCCGCTTCATGCGCTGGCCGGGCTTGCCCTTGAAGGCGAGATCGACCGCGATGCCGGCGCGGCGCAGCTCGCCCGCCACTGCCACCGCCTCGCGCTCGGCCGCCGGGCCGATCGGTACCAGCGCCACCGGTGTCGGCGCCGGCGGCGTGCCGTCCAAGAGCAGGCCCAGCCGCTCGATCCCGGCGGCCCAGCCGACGCCCGGCGTGGCCGGGCCGCCCAGCTGCTCCATCAGCCCGTCGTAGCGCCCGCCGGCGATGACCGCGCTCTGCGCCCCCAGCTTCTCGGTGGTGAACTCGAAGGCGGTGTGGGTGTAGTAGTCGAGCCCGCGCACGAGGTTGCGGTTGACCCGGTAGGCGAGGCCGAGCTGCTCGAGGCCCGCCTTGACCGCCTCGAAGAAGCGCCGGCTCTCGTCGTTGTAGTGGTCTTCGAGGGGTGGCGCCTCGGCGACGATGCGGCGGTCGCGCTCGTCCTTGCTGTCGAGGATGCGCAACGGATTGCGCTCGAGCCGGCCGCGGCTGTCCTCGGAGAGATCGTCCCTGAAGCGCTCGAGATAGGCCTTCAGCGCGTCGCGGTAGGCGGCCCGGCTCGCCGGATCGCCCAGGCTGTTGAGCTCCAGCGTCACGTCCGCCCCGACATCGAGCGCGTCGAGGATGTGGCGGCCGAGGGCGATGACCTCGATGTCGGCGAGCGGCTCGGCGGCGCCGACGAGCTCGACGCCGATCTGGTGGAACTGCCGCATCCGGCCTTTCTGGGGGCGCTCGTAGCGGAACATCGCCCCGGCGTAGAAGAACCTGAGCGGCACCGCCTGCAGCATGCCGTGCTGCAGGATCGCGCGCATCACCGAGGCGGTGTTCTCGGGGCGCAGGGTGATCTCTTCGCCGCCGCGGTCCTGGAAGCTGTACATCTCCTTGGCGACGACGTCGGAGGTCTCGCCGAGCGAGCGGGCGAAGACGCCGGTAAATTCGAAGATCGGCGTCGCCATCTCGCCGTAGCCGTAGAGCTCGGCGATGCGCCGGCCGGTCTCCGCCACGCGCCGGTGCCGGCGCGCCTCGTCGCCGAAGATGTCGTGGGTGCCGCGGGGTGAGCGAAGCTGCATGACCACCGTGTCTGCTGCGGAGAGGGGCGGAGCGTCGGCTTAGCGCAAGCGGCGGATGTCGTCAGCCCTCGGGCGAGACGTTCGCCAAGCGCTCGCCCATCGCCTGGAAGACGCCGTCGAGCACGAACTGGATGGCGAGGGCGGCGAGGACGATGCCCAACAGCCGGGTGACGACGTCGATCGCGCCGCGGCCCAACAGCTCCGCCACCCTCGAGGCCAGCAGCAACAGCACACCGGCGCCGGCCAGCACCACCAGGAGGGTGGCGAGGACGGTGGCCTGATCGGCGGTGTCGCCGGCCTGCTCGCTCATCATCAACACCGCGGCGGTGAGCGCGGCGGGGCCCGCCAGCAGCGGCACCGCCAGCGGAAACACCGCGAGCGCGTCGACTTCGCCCTCGGCGGCGGTGTCGGCGCGCTGGGCGCGGCGCTCGTTGCGGCGCTCGAACAGCATCTCGCCGGCGACCACCAACAGCAGCAGCCCGCCGGCGATGCGAAAGGCCGGCATGCCGATCCCGAGCCAGGCCAAAAGTGCTTCGCCCACGAGCGCGAAGCCGACCAGGACCACCGCCGCCAGCGCGGTGCCCCGAAGCGCCACCCGGCGGCGCTCGGCCGGCGCCAGATGGCCGGTCAGGCTCAAGAAGATCGGCACCACGCCGACCGGGTCGATGGTGACGAAGAAGCTGGTGAACGAGGCGACGACGAGGTCGAGGGACAAGTGGCCGGCCGGCCGGTCAGGACGCGGCCGAGCGGTCGACCCCGTCGCCGAAGCGGTCGGCGACGTAGGTCTCGACGATCGCCTGGAACTCCTCGGCGATGCGCTCGCCCCGCAGCGTCAGCCGCTTCTCGCCGTCGATGAAGACGGGCGCGGCCGGCTGCTCGCCGGTGCCGGGCAGGCTGATGCCGATATCGGCGTGCTTGCTCTCGCCGGGACCGTTCACGATGCAGCCCATCACCGCGACCTTGAGCTCCTCGACGCCCGGATACTGCGCCTTCCAGACCGGCATCTGCGCCTTGAGGTAGCCCTCGATGCGGTCGGCCAACTCCTGAAAGAAGGTGCTGGTGGTGCGCCCGCAGCCCGGACAGGCCGAGACCTGCGGGGTGAAGGCGCGCAAGCCCAGCGACTGCAGGATCTCCTGGCAGACCTGGACCTCGACGGTGCGGGCCTCGCCCGGCCGCGGCGTCAGCGAGGCGCGGATGGTGTCGCCGATGCCCTCCTGCAGCAGCGTCGACAGCGCCGCGGTCGTGGCGACGATGCCCTTGGCCCCCATGCCGGCCTCGGTCAGGCCCAGATGCAGGGCGTAGCGCGAGCGCTTGGCGAGCTCGCGATAGACCGCGATCAGGTCGGGCACGCGGCTGACCTTGGCGGAAAGGATGATACGGTCGGCACCGAGCCCCATCGCCTCGGCCTTGGCCGCGCTGTCGAGCGCGGAGCGCACCAGCGCCTCGCGCATCACCGCGTCGGCTTCCCAGGGCTGGGCGCGCGCGGCGTTCTCGTCCATCAGCGCTTGGCTCAGCTCCTGGTCGAGCGAGCCCCAGTTCGTCCCGATCCGCACCGGCTTGCCGTATTCGAGCGCGCGCTCGATGATCATCTCGAACTGCCGGTCGCGCTTCTCGCGAAAGCCGACGTTGCCCGGATTGATGCGGTACTTGGCGAGCGCCTCGGCGCAGGCCGGATGGTCTTTCAGGAGCTTGTGGCCGTTGTAGTGAAAGCAGCCGACGAGCGGGACGTCGGCGCCGAGCGCCATCAAGCGGTCGCGGATGTGCGGGACGGCGGCCGCGGCCTCGTCGTTGTTGACGGTCATCCGCACGATCTCGGAGCCCGTCTCGGCCAGCTCGCGGACCTGGCGCACGCTGGCGGCGACGTCGGCGGTGTCGGTGTTGGTCATCGACTGAACGACGACCGGTGCCCCGTTGCCCACCGCCACGCCGCCGACGTCGACGGCGTGCGTGGGATGACGGGTAACTTCCGCAAGCGCGACCATCGGTGTCCTCGTGTCCGCCGTCTCGAAACCGCGTCAGTTGCGGGCGTATTGCGCGCGCAGAGCCTCCGCGGCAAGGGGGATGTCGCGCCGCACCTGACCCGGATCGCCTAGCGAAGCGAGCGGTTCGCCGTCGAGCACGACCTTGAGCCCGCCGGCGTTGCCCGTCCACAGCGCCAGCTCGTCGTGATCGGGCACGAAATAGGCGTCGCCCGCCTCCAGCGTCCGGGTCCAGACATAGTCGCTGGCCCCGCTCTTGACCTGGACCCAGCTCGCCGCGCTCGCCACCAGCACGATCCGGCCGCCGGCCTGCTCGTCGCCGAAGGTGCGGACCGCGCCGGCGCCGCTCTCGGCGGTGACGACCGCCAAAAGGTCGTCGCTGCCGGCGCCGCTCGCGGGCGCGCCCTCTCGGACCGCCGCGGCCTCCGGCGCTCGCGCCGCGGGCAGATCGGAAGAGCGTCGTGTAGGGAAAGAGTGTAGATCTCGGTGG
>CAZCVH010000158.1:0-5112 GCA_964502115.1 uncultured Geminicoccaceae bacterium | reverse complement strand
CCGACGCCCTCGCCGCCTACGGCCCGGCCGGGCAGCTCGCGACGCTCGACGGCCGCGAGCTCACGACGGCCGCGCCGCCGGCGCTGCGGGACGCGCTGGTCGTCGTCGGCGTCAGCGCGGTGGCGGCGGGTGAGCGCTTTCGCACCGCGTTCGCGCCGGCGCTGAGCGGCACCGAGCTGTTGGCGACCGCCATCGGCAATCTCCTCGAGGGGCGCACGCTCGAGGCGATACCGGCGGCGAGCGGGCTCGGGCTCGCCCTCACCCTCGCCGCCGCCGCGGCCGCGAGCGTCGCGCTCGCGCGCTGGCGCGCCTGGGTCTCGCTGGCCGCGCTCGGCGGGCTGGTGGCCCTCGTCGGCTTCGGGGTGCAGACGGTGCTGGCGGAGACGCGGTGGTGGCTGCCGGCGACGTCGATGCTGGCGGCGCTGGGGCTCGCGGCGGTGGCGATCGAGGCGCTGCGCCTCGTTCTCGTCCAGCGCGCCGAGCGCGCCCTCGCCGACGCCCAGCGCAACCTCGCCCGCTTCTTTCCGGCGCGGGTGGCCGAGCGGCTGGCGGCGACGCCGGACGCCCGCACGCTCGACCGCGCCGTCGAAGCCACGGTGATGTTCGTCGACGTGATCAACTCGACGGCGCGGGTGGAGCGGCTCGAACCGGCCGCGGCCATGGCGGAGCTCCGCCGCTTCGCCGCCAAGGTGGAGGACGCCGTGTTCGCGGAGGACGGCACGCTCGTGGCGTTTTTGGGCGACGGCGCGTTCGCCACCTTCGGCGCGCCGGATCCGCGGGCGGACGCGCCGGCTGCCGGCCTCAAGGCCGCCCGGCGCCTCGTCGCCGCCTTCGCCGACGACGAGCTCGCGATCGGCATCGGGTTGCACCACGGCGCGGTGCTCGCCGGCATCGGCGGCGGCGAGCGCCAGCTCCAATACACCGTGATCGGGGACGCCGTGCACGTGGCGAGCCGGCTGGAAGCGCTCAGCCGCGAGCTCGACGCGGTGGTGATCGCCTCCGCGGCGGTGGTCGACCGGATCGACGACCCGCGGCTGTGCCTCGGCTTCGAACGCCGCTGCGGGGTCGCGCTGCGCGGTCGCGATGCGCCCGTCGACCTGGCGTTCCTGCCGCGTCGCCCGGCATAAACCACATGCTTAAAGTGGTATTAGGAAGGTCACACGTTGCGCTCGCGGTCTATTTGGCCCACATGCCGGATGGCACCGTCGACGGGGGGAGAACGCCATGGACCAGCTCACACCGCGGCCGGAGGTGAACCTGGACGCGCCGGGGCGCGGCCGCATCTACGAGTCGATCCTCGAGACCATCGGCAACACGCCGCTCGTGCGCGCGCCCGGTCTCGCCCGCGACCACGGGATCGTGGCCGACCTCTGCTTCAAGCTCGAGTTCTTCAATCCGCTGGCGAGCGTGAAGGACCGTATCGGCGTCGCGATGATCCTCGGCCTCGAGCGCGACGGCAAGATCGGGCCCGCGACCACGCTGGTGGAGCCGACCTCGGGCAACACCGGCGTCGGTCTCGCCTTCGCCGCCGCCGCGCGCGGGCACCGGCTGATCTTGACCATGCCGGAATCGATGTCGATCGAGCGCCGCAAGATGCTGGCGCTTTTGGGCGCCCGCCTCGAGCTCACGCCCAAGGAGAAGGGCATGGGCGGTGCCATCGCCCGGGCGCGCGAGCTGATCGAGGAGATCGGCGACGCCGTCATGCCGGGGCAGTTCAGCAACCCGGCCAACCCCGAGATCCACCGCCGCACCACGGCGGAGGAGATCTGGACCGACACCGGCGGCGAGGTCGACGCCATCGTCTCGGGCGTCGGCACCGGCGGTACCTTCACCGGCTGCGCCGAGGTCCTCAAGCCGCGCCGCCCCGAGCTCAAGATGATCGCGGTCGAGCCCGAGCTCAGCCCGGTGCTGTCGGGCGGCAGCCACAGCCCGCATCCGCTGCAGGGCATCGGCGCCGGCTTCGTCCCCGACATCATGGACACCGGGCTGATCGACGAGATCATCAAGGTCTCGAACGACGCCAGCTTCACCACCGCGCGCGAGGCCGCCCGAAAGGACGGGCTCGCCGTCGGCATCTCCTCGGGCTCGGCGATCTGGGCCGGCCTCGAGGTGGCCAAGCGCCCGGAAATGGCCGGCAAGCGGGTGGTGACGGTGATCCCGTCCTTCGCCGAGCGCTACCTCTCGACCGCGCTGTTCGAGGGGCTTTGAGGTCCGCGGCCCGCGCCGCCCGTCGTGCTCGAACGGCCGCGGCGCGGGCTCAACCCTCCTGCATGTCCAAGACCATGTGGTAGACCTCGGGATCCTCGGAGCGCTCGCGGCGAAAGCCCAGGCGCTCGTCCATCTTGAGCATGCGCTCGTTCTCGGCCAGCACCTCGCCGAAGATCTGCTGCACGCCGGTGCGGTGGCCGTGCTCGATGATCTCCTGCATGAGCCGGAGGCCGAGGCCGCGGCCGGCGACGTCGCTTCGGGTCATCACGGCGTACTCGGCGCGCTGGCGATCGGGGTCGGCGTGGAGACGGCCGACGCCCCAGAGCCCGTCGTTCTGGCCGTTCACGGCGTGGGCGACGAAGGCCATCTCGCGGTCGTAGTCGATCTGCGTGAGGCGGGCGGCGAGCGCCGGCGGCAGCTGCTTCATGGCGGTGAAGAAGCGCATCCGCAGGTCCTCGAGGTTGCTGCGGCTGATCATGTCCTGCACTCCCGGCGCGTCGTCGGGGCGGATCGGGCGCAGGTGCACCGGGGTGCCGTCCCTGAGCGTGACCAGCTTCTCGAGCTCGCGCGGGTAGGGCCGGATGGCGAACCGGGCGGTCCCCGGTCGTTGCGGCCGCGCCACCTTGATGCGCGCGTCCAGGGCGAGCACGCCGTTGGGGTTGGCCATCAGCGGGTTGACGTCGACCGCCTCGATCAGGTCGACGTCGGCGACGAGCTGGGAGAGCTTGACCAGCGACATCGCGATCTGATCCAGCGCCGCCGGCTTCACCGTGCGGTAGCCCTGCAACAGGCGGTGGACCCGGGTCTCCTGGATCATTTCGTGGGCGAGCTCGAGGTTCAAGGGCGGCAGCGCCACCGCCCGGTCCCTCAGCGCTTCGACCGCGACGCCGCCGGCGCCGAACAGCACGACCGGCCCGAAGACCGGATCGGTCTCGGCGCCGATGATGAGCTCGGTGGCGTCGGGCATCGCCACCATCTCCTGCACCGAGAAGCCCTCGATGCGGGCCTCGGGCGCACGGTCGCGCACGCGCTCGAGCATCGCCCGGGCGGCGCGCTCGATCTGCTGAGTCCCCTCGAGGTGGAGGACGACGCCGTCGACGTCGGATTTGTGCGGGATGTCGGGCGACAGGATCTTGAGCGCGACCTGCATGCCCATGCGCGCGCCGAGGCGGCCGGCCTCGAGCGGCGTCGTCGCGGTCTCGGTGCGCACCACCGGGATGGCGTAGTTGGCCAAGAGCTTCTTGCTCTCGGGCTCGGTCAGCCAGTCGCGGCCGGTGACGATGGCCTCCTCGCAGACCTGTTTCGCCGCCGCCACGTCGGGGCGGGTCTCGAGCTCGATCGCCGTCGGCGCCTGCAGCAGCATCTCCTGGTTTCGCTGATAGGCGACCAGGTGCATGAAGCCGTGGATGGCGTCCTCGGGGGTGTCGTAGGTCGGCAGGCGGGCCGAGCCGAAGCGCCGCCGCGCCGGCCGCGGCACCTCCTTGCCGAGCCACGAGGTCAAAACCGGTCGGCGCTTCTTCTGCACGGTCTCGATGACGGCGTCGGCGTTGGCGTCGACGAGTTCCTCGTTGACCGGGCTGTTGAGCACCAGGATGGCGTCGAGACTGTTGTCCTTCAACAACACCTCGAGCGAGCGGCCGTAGCGCTCGGCGTCGGCGTCGGCGGCGATGTCGACGGGGTTCTGCGGGCTGCAGGTGCGCGGCAGGAACGAATCCAGGGCGGCGACGGTGTCGTCGGAGAGCTCGGCGAGCCGGCCGCCGTCGCGCACCAGCGCGTCGGTGGCGAGCACGCCCATGCCGCCGCCGTTGGACAGGATGGCGAGGCGGTCGCCCTTGACCCGCATGCCCATGCCCAGGGTCTCGACCGCGGCGAAGACCTCGTTGAGCTCGTCGACCCGGAGCATGCCGGCGCGCCGGAACGCCGCGCTGAAGACGTCGTCCTCACCGGCGAGCATGCCGGTGTGCGACGCCGCGGCACGCGCCCCCTCCGGGCTGCGCCCGCTCTTGATGACGACGACGGGCTTGGTGCGCGAGGCGGCGCGGGCGGCGGACATGAACTTGCGGGCGTCGCGCACCCCTTCCATGTGCAACAGGATCGCGCGTGTCTTCGGGTCCGCCAGCCAGAAATCCAACAAATCGCCGAAGTCGACATCGGCCATGTCGCCCACCGACACCAGATGGCTGAAGCCGACGCGGCGGTAGGTCGCCCGGTCCACCACCGTGCTCATCACCGCACCCGACTGCGCCGCGAAGGCCAACGAGCCGTTGAGCGGGCGGGTGCGGAGCATGCTGGCGTTGACGTTGGTCTCGGTGGAGAGGAGGCCGAGGCAGTTGGGTCCGACCACGCGCAGGACGTGCGGCTTGGCGGCGTCCAGCATCCGTTGCTGCAGCGCCTCGCCCTCGGGGCCGATCTCGGCGAAGCCGGGCGGGATCACCACGGCGCTGCGGGTGCCGCGCTTGCCGAGGGCGTCGATGATCTCCGGCACGGTCTCCGCCGGGGTGGCGATCAGCGCCAGGTCGGGCGCGCTCGGCAGCTCGTCGACGCTCGCGTAGGAGGTGAGGCCCTGAACCGGCCCGTCACCGCCGACGGGCATGATGGTGCCGTCGAAGCCGTGACCGATCAGGTTTTCGGCGAGGCGTGCCCCGAGCGTGCCGGGCTCGGTCGCGGCGCCGACGAGCGCGATGGAGCGGGGCCGAAAGAGGTGGTCGAGATTACGGACCGACATGGGTCGCGCCTCTGGGCGGTGAACGAACGTACCTTATGCTGCGATGCAACATAAGCGTGTGCCTCACCCGTGACCAGTGCCTCGTGCTTGTCGAATGGCGGGTGTCGGCGATGCGCTGGGGCATCGCTCGCTCCCGCCGTCGGCCGTCGCGGTCGCACGCTCGACCATCACCACCCTGG
>CAZCVH010000157.1:0-5126 GCA_964502115.1 uncultured Geminicoccaceae bacterium | reverse complement strand
ATCTGTGGGCGATGGAGCGCGGCGGCGGCTTTCGCGGGCGCTACCACGTCCTCGGGGGCACGCTCTCGGCGATCGACGGGCTCGGCCCCGACGAGCTCCGCGTCCCCGATCTGTTGCGCCGGGTCGAGACCGCCGAACCGCCGGTGAGCGAGGTCGTGCTCGCGCTCGGCGCCACCGTCGACGGCCAGACCACCGCGCACTACCTCGCCGAGCGCCTGCAGCCGCTGGGGGTGCAGGTCAGCCGTCTGGCACTCGGGGTTCCGCTCGGCGGCCAGCTCACCTATCTCGACGACGGTACCATCGACGCGGCGCTGCGCGCCCGCCGTCCGATGGGCTGATCCGAGCCGCCGCGCCCGCCGGCGTCGCGGCGCCCACTCAAGAGCCGGTCGATCATGGCGCTCCGCGACATCCTCATCGCCCCCCATCCCAAGCTCAAGACCAGGGCCGCCTTGGTCGAGACCGTCGACGACGCGCTGCGCGGGCTCGTGGACGACATGCTGGAGACGATGTACGCCGCGCCCGGCATCGGCCTCGCCGCGCCGCAGGTGGGGGTCATGCAGCGTCTGATCGTGCTCGACGTCGCCGCCAAGGACGGCCCGCCCGCGCCGATGTGCCTGGTGAACCCCGAGATCGTCGCCCGGGGCGAGGACAAGGCGGTGGCGGAGGAGGGCTGTCTCAGCCTGCCGGAGATCTACGCCGACGTGGAGCGTCATGCGCGCGTCTTCGTGCGCTTCACCGACCGCGACGGCGAGGTGCGCGAGCTCGACGCCGACGGCCTGTTGGCGCGCTGCGTCCAGCACGAGCTCGACCATCTCGACGGCGTGCTGTTCGTCGACCATCTCTCCGCGCTCAAGCGCAAGATGCTGCTGCGCAAGCTCGCCAAGCTGCAGCGCGAGAAAGAGCGCCAGACCGCCTGAGGAGCGCCACCGTGCGCGTCGTGTTCATGGCCACCGCCGACTTCGCGCTGCCGGCGCTCGGACGCCTGGCCGAGAGCCGGCACGAGATGGTGGCGGTCTACACCCAGCCGCCGCGGCCGGGCGGGCGCGGTCACAAGGAGCGCCGCACGCCGGTTCACGACGCCGCCGAGGCCCTGAAGCTGGCGGTCCGCACCCCGCGCACGCTCAAGGACGAGGCGGTGCAGGCGGAGCTGCGGGCGCTGGCGCCGGAGGTCGGCGTCGTCGCCGCCTACGGCCTGCTGCTGCCGCGGCCGGTGCTCGACGCGCCGCGCCTGGGCTGTCTCAACCTCCACGGCTCGCTGTTGCCCCGCTGGCGCGGGGCGGCGCCGGTCGAGCGCGCGCTCGAGGCCGGCGACGCCGAGACCGGGGTGATGATCTTCCAGATGGAGCCGGGCCTGGATACCGGCCCGGTCTTGCGCACGGCGCGCACCCCGATCGAGCCCGACACCACCGCCCCCGACCTGCGCGGCCGGCTCGCCTCGATGGCGGCCGAGCTGCTGTTGCCGCTGCTCGACGAGCTCGAAGCCGGCCGCGCCGAGGCCACGCCCCAGCCCGAGGCGGGCGTCACCTACGCCCCCAAGATCGACAAGTCCGAATACGCCCTCGATCTCGGCGCGCCGGCGATGGTGCTGGAGCGCCGCGTGCGCGCCTTCAACCCCCACGCCTGGCTGCCGCTCGACGGCGAGCGGCTGCGCGTCCTGGCGGCGGAGGTCGTGCCCGCCGCCGGAGCGCCGGGCGAGGTGCTGGACGATCGTCTCACCATCGCCTGCGGCGAGGAGGCGCTGCGGCCGACGCGGGTCCAGCCCGCCGGCCGCCGGGCGATGGCCACCACCGAGTTCCTGCGCGGCCGGGCGGTGCCGGCCGGCACCCGGCTCGGCTGACGTGCCGCGCTACTTCCTCGCCCTCGAATATGACGGCGCCGGCTTCTGCGGCTGGCAGAAGCAGCAAAACGGCCTCGCCGTGCAGACGGTGGTGGAGACCGCGGTCGAGCGCCTCTGTGGCGAGCCGCGGCCGGTACAGGCGGCCGGGCGCACCGACGCCGGCGTCCACGCCCTGGGTCAGGTCGCCCATGTCGATCTGCCCAAGGACTACGGCGAGGCCAAGGTGCGGGACGCGCTCAACCACCACCTGCGCCCCCACCCCGTCGCCGTGCTGGCGGCGCGGCGCGTCGCCGCCGACGCCCACGCCCGCTTCGACGCGATCGGCCGGGCCTACCTCTACCGTATCCGCAACCGGCGCCCGCCCTTGACGCTCGAAGCCGACCGGGCCTGGCAGGTGCCGCAGCCGCTCGACGCGGCGGCGATGGCCGAGGCCGCGGCCGGCCTCGTCGGGCGACACGATTTCTCCAGCTTCCGCGCCGCCGAGTGCCAGGCCGAGAGCGCGGTCAAGACGCTCGACCGCCTGACGGTCCGGCGCCGCGAGGATGTCGTCGAGATCGAGGCCGCGGCACGGTCGTTCCTGCACCATCAGGTCCGCAACATCGTCGGCACCCTGGTGCTGGTGGGCAAAGGCGCGTGGACCGTCGCCGACGCCCGCGCCGCCCTGGCGGCGAAGCGCCGCAGCGCGGCGGGGCCGACGGCGCCGGCGGCGGGGCTCTATCTCACCCGGGTCGATTACCCGCTCACATGCCCGTCACCAGATGCTGGACCAGCATCCCGACCAGCAGCTGGATGACCACCACCGCCGCGCCGTCGATGCCCGGGGTGTGAAAGGCGATGCGGGCGATGAAGAAGTCGTAGACCAAAAGGCCCAGGCTCACGACCAGGATCAACAGGCCGGCGAGCCCCGAGCTCAACAGCGTGCTCAACAGCACCGCGGTGGCGACGATGCCGATCTGGAGGATCGAGGCCCAGTTCGCGGCGACGACGTAGGGTACGAAATCTTGCTCGCGGTGCATCACCTTGGCGAGGCCGACGGCGGTGAGCGGAAAGGCCAGCCACTGGGCGGCGTAGGCGACGACGGCGAGGCCCATCGGCGTGCCGTCCATGCCGAGATGGCGGCTCTGGACGAAATGAACGAAGGCGAAGAGCGGCAGCGCGATGACCGCCGCGGCGAAGCTCTGCAGGAACCCCTTGAGGCTCACGTCGAACGCCGCCATGCCGCGCTCGTCGTTCTTCAAGAGCAGGCCGGCGCCGACGACGAAGCGCACGATGTCGTCCAGGGTCGGGATCATGCGGGCTCGCGGAAGCTCTCGATGACGGCGGTGAAGACGCGGGTCAGCTCCTCGAGCTCCGCCAGCCCGACCCATTCGTCGATGCGGTGCAGCGAATGGCCGACGGTGCCGAGCTCCACGACCGGCCCGAGATCCTTCAAGAACCGCGCATCCGAGGTGCCGCCGGAGGTGCTCGCCTGCGGGCTGCGGGCGAGCGTGGTCGCGACCGCGTCGGCGACGCAGCGCTGAAAGGCGGGCGCGTCGGCGACGAAGGCGTCGCTGACATCGACGATCTCCACCCGCGCGCCGCCGGGGGCGTGGCGCTCGGCGACCTCCTCGAGCCGGGCTTCGAGGCTCGCCGCCGTGTGCTCGGTGTTGAAGCGGATGTTGAGCGCGGCGCGCGCCCGGGCGGGGATGACGTTGGTCGCGGGGTTGCCGACGTCGAAGCTGCTCACCTGCAGCGTCGACGGCTCGAAGCGCGCCGTGCCCGCGTCCAACGGCGTCGTCGCCAGCTCGTGGACGATCGCCGCGAGGCGGTGGACCGGGTTGTCGGCGGCGTGCGGGAACGCGGTGTGGCCCTGGCTGCCGGTGATGGTGAGGCGGGCGTTCAGCGAGCCGCGGCGGCCGACCTTGAGGGTGTCGCCGACGGCGGCGCTGGAGCTCGGCTCGGCCACGATGCAGCCGTCGAAGCCGAGGCCGTGGGCGGCGAGCCAGCGCACGATCGCGGCGGTGCCGTGACGCGCCGGGCCCTCCTCGTCGCCGGTGACGTAGAACCAGAGCTCGCCCGGGACCTCGGCGCGCGCCGCGGCGGCGACGGCGCAGGCGAGCCCGCCCTTCATGTCGCACGCGCCGCGGCCGAAGAGCTTGCCGTCCGCGATCGCGCCCGAGAACGGCGGGCGCGACCAGAGGCCCGGATCACCCGGCGGCACGACGTCGGTGTGCCCGGCGAAGGCCAGCCTGGGACCACCCCGGCCGAGCCGGGCGACCAGGTTGGGCACGCGCGCACCGGCCTCCTCGATGTGCCAGAGATGGGCGCCGAGTTCACCGAGCCAGGCCGCGACCTGGTCGATCGCCTCGCCTTTGTCCGGGGTGACGCTGTCGATGCGCACCAGGGTCCGCGCCAGCGCCACCGGGTCGTCCAGCGATGGCGGGTCGATCGCGGCCATCACTCCCGCAACAGCTCGTTGATCGCGGTCTTGGCGCGGGTGCGGGCGTCGACGCGCTTGACGATGACGGCGCAGGCGAGGTTGGGGCCGGGCGCGCCGTCGGGCAGCGGCGGGCCGGGGAGCGAGCCGGCCACGACCACGGCGTAGTCCGGCACCCGGCCGCGGAAGATCTCGCCGGTCTCGCGGTCGACGATCTTGGTCGACGCGCCGATGAAGACGCCCATGCCGATCACCGCGCCGGTGCCGACATGGACGCCCTCGACGATCTCCGAGCGCGCGCCGATGAAGGCGTCGTCCTCGACGACGACCGGGGCGGCCTGCAGCGGCTCGAGCACGCCGCCGATGCCGGCGCCGCCGGAGAGGTGGACGTTCGTGCCGATCTGGGCGCAGGAGCCGACGGTGGCCCAGGTGTCGATCATCGTGCCGCTGTCGACGTAGGCGCCGAGGTTGACGAAGGAGGGCATCAGGACGACGCCGGGGGCGATGTGGGCCGAGCGCCGCACCACGCAGTTGGGCACGGCGCGAAAGCCCGCCTCCTGCCAGCGGACCTCGTCCCAGCCCTCGAACTTGCTCGGCACCTTGTCCCACCAGGTGGCGTGGCCGGGCCCGCCCGGGATCGGCTCCATCTCGTAGAGCCGAAACGACAGCAGCACCGCCTTTTTGAGCCACGCGTTGACCCGCCAGGCGCCGTCCGCGTCCTTCTCGGCGACGCGCCAGCGGCCGGCGTCGAGGCCGGCGAGGGCCTCCTCGACGGCGTCGCGGACCTCGCCCCCGGTCGCGCTCGTCATCTCGTCGCGCCGTTCGAAGGCCGCCTCGATGGTCGCCGCCAGGTCCGCCGTCATTTCCCGCTCC
>CAZCVH010000156.1:0-5153 GCA_964502115.1 uncultured Geminicoccaceae bacterium | reverse complement strand
TGTAGGCCTCGATGCGGTTGTCGAGCGCGAGCCGGGCGACCCGCGGCGCGAGGCCGAAATGGCCGCCGATGACCCGGCGCAGGAGGCCGTCGTGGCCGAGCCGATTGAGGCCGCGCTCGGCGCCGTCGCCCTGCCCGGCGGCGAAGAAGAGGGTGAGGTCGCGGGGATGTCCCTCGGCGAGGTAGCGCTCCTCGAGCGCGGCCAGCAGCGCCTCGGGCGTGCCGATGCCGATGAAGCCCGAGGTCGCGATGACGTCCTCGTCCTGGATGAGCGCCGCCGCCTCTTCGGCGGTCACGGTCTTGTCGCGCATGGTCTCACCACCCCGATCCTGTTGTTGTCGCCGCGCCGGCGCCGCCCCTTTGTAGCGGTCATCGGCGGGAATGGCAGCTGCCGCGCGCCGTCCCGCTCACCGTTCGTCGATCACCCGATCCGTCAGCGGCACCAGCACCACCGGCAGCGGGCTCGAGCCGACGACGTGCTGCGCGACCGAGCCCAGCATGACGCGGGTGAGGCGGCTGTGGCGCTGTAGGCCGAGGACGACCATCGCCGCCCCCAACCGGGCGGCGGCGTCGAGGATGGCGTCGGCGGGGCGGCCGCGCTCGACATGGCGGCCGGCGACCACCTCGTCCGGGGTGGCGTCGGGCAGATGATGCTCGACGAAGCGGGCGATGCGGGTTTGCAGGAGTTCACGCTGCGCCGCCGCGACGGCCTCGGTCTGGCGCTTGAACTCGGCCTCGCCGAGCACGTTGGTCAACATCGTGCGACCGGTCTGGTTGAGCGGTTCGACGGCGTGGACGACGTGCAAGGGCGCGCCCAGCCCGCGGGCGAGGGCGGCGGCGTGGGCGAGCACCGGCTCGCTGGTCGCGGTGAGGTCGATGGCGCAGAGGATCGGCGACAGGGTCGGCAGCATCGGTGCACGTCTCCCGTTGGCGGCGGCGTCTCACGACGGCGCCAGCGCCAGGTTGGGCAGCCAGAGCACGAGGTCCCGCCAGTAGAACACGATCACCGCCGCCACCGCCTGGAGGATGATGAACGGCACCACCCCACGGTAGATGTGCAACAGCGTGATGGGCGGGGGCGCCACACCTTTGACGTAGAACAGGGCGTAGCCGACCGGCGGGGTCAGAAACGACGTCTGCAGCACGATGGCGAAGAGCACCGTGAACCAGGTCAACGCCTCCGACGGCGACCCGAAGCCGAGCTCCGGCCACATCCCCGCCGCCGGCTGCGACGGGTTGCCGATCAGGCCCGCGGCGAGCGGCAGGATGATCAACACGATCTGGATCCAGTCCAGAACGAAGCCGAGCACGAAGACGATCGCCAGCACCAGGACCACGGTCCCGGCGGGGCCGAGCTCCAGGCCGAGGATCCAGTTCTCGATCATCAGGTCGCCTTCGAGCCCCCGCAGCACGTGGGCGAAGGCGATGGCGCCGACCACGATGGCGAGGATGAAGGCGCTGGTCCGGGTGGTGGCCTCGGAGACCTCCCTCAGCGTCTCGACGTCGAGCCGGCGGTTGGCGAGCGCGAGCAGGGTCGCGCCGAGCGCGCCGACCCCGGAGGCTTCCGTCGGCGTCGCGACGCCGAAGAAGATCGAGCCCAGCACGGCCAGGATCAGCAGCACCGGCGGCACCACGGCGAGCACCAACTCGAGCACCGCCCTCACGGTGACGGCCTCGCCGGCGGGCGGCGCCGGCAGCGCGCGCGGGCGGAAAACCCCGATGGCGACGATGTAGGCGATATAGAGGCCGCCGAGCATGATCCCCGGAAACAGCGCGCCGAGGAACAGATTGCCGGGCGAGATCGCCAGCTTGTCGGCCATCAGCACCAGCATGATCGAGGGCGGGATCAGGATGCCGAGGGTGCCGACCGCGGTGACGGTGCCGACCGCGATCTCGGGCTGATAGTGATTGTTGAGCATCACCGGCAGGCCGAGCAGGGCCAACAGCACCACCGAGGCGCCGACCACCCCGGTGGAGGCGGCGAGCAGCACGCCGATGAGCACGACGGTGATGGCGAAGCCGCCGCGCAGCCGGCCGAAGATCCGCGCGAAGCTGCTCATCAGCATTTCGGCGATGCCCGAGCGGTCGAGCATGTAGCCCATGAAGATGAACATGGGCAGCGCCACCAGGACCTCGTTGGCCATCGCCTGGTCCCAGATGTTGCGGACGATGGCGGAGACGTAGGCCCAGTCGATATCGAGCCAGGTGTCCGGGAAGGTGGCGTAGAGCCAATCCTGCAGCCAGGTGTCGACGAAGATGGCGGCGGCGGCGACCAGCACCGACATGCCGCCGAGAAGCCAGGCGATGGGAAAACCGCTGAACAGCAGGAGGATGAAACCGCCGAACAAGACCACCGAGAGGATCTCGTTGAATTCCACCTCAGCTCTCCGGCGCGGCCGGGAGCGGGCGCGGGAACCCGAAGAGATAGGCGGTCAGGCGCGACAGCCGCGACACGAACGCCGCCAGCAACAGGCCGAAGGCGACGACCAGCGCGCCCTTGACGAGGAAGCGGTGGGGCAGGCCGCTCGGCTGGTTGGAGCGCTCACCGCTCTCGTAGGCGGTGAGCACGAAGGGCACGCCGTAGCGCAGCACCAGGATGACGAAGGGCAGCGCGAAGACGACGATGCCGACGAGGTCGATCCAGGCCTGCGTTCGCAGCGAGCGGCCGCCGTAGATCAGGTCGACCCGGACGTGCTGGTCGGAGACCACCGCGTAGGACAGCCCGATCAAGAAGGCCACGGCGTACAGGTGCCACTGCAGCTCCTCGAGCTGGCCGATGTTGTTCGCCAGGGCGTAGCGGTAGACGACATTGACGACGATGACGGCGATGATCGCCACCCACAGCCAGGAGGCGAGCGCGCCGATACGTTCCAGCGCGCCGTCGACCGCCACCGAGAAGCGGGTGTGCGGCAGCGTCGGCCGGGGCGCGCGGTCGGACGCCGACGGCGTGGTCCGAGACATGCGGCGTCCTCGCTGCCGGCGACGAGGTCGGCGCGCCGCGGCTCAGAAGTCCCGCGGCAGGTAGCCCAGCTCCTGCCAGGGCTGATAGGTCGCGGAGAACGCCTGCTGGCTCTCGTAGACCCGGGCGAAGTCCTCGTCCGCCGCCGCCTGCTGCTCGAGCACCTCGGTGGTCGCCTCCTGCAGCTCGCGCAGCACCGGCTCCGGCAGCCGGGTCGCGGTCACCCCCTTGTCCTCGAAGCCCATGATGACGTCGCCCTGCAGCGCCTCCGAGGCGGCGAGGTTGTTCATCACACCGGCCTCGCAGGCCATCTCGATCAGCGCCCGGTCGGGCGCGCCGAGCCCGTTCCACTCGTCGAGATTGACGATGAGGTGGAAGGCGGTGAACGTCTGGTGCCAGCCCGGGAAGTAGTTGTAGGGCGCGACCTGGTCGAAGCCGAGACGCTGGTCCACCACCGGCAGCGAGAATTCGCTGGCGTCGATGACCCCGCGCTCGAGCGACTGGTAGATCTCGCCGCCGGGAATGAGCGAGACGGAGGCGCCGAGCGATTCCAGCACCTGGCCGCCGAGGCCGGCGAAGCGGATCTTGAGACCCTCGAGGTCGGCGACGCCTTCGATCGGTTGCTTGAACCAACCGGCGGTCTCCGGCCCGGTGAGGCCGCAGAGGATCGGCTTGACGTTGATCTCGCCGTAGATGTCCTCGGCGAGGTCGCGGCCCTCGTCCTTGTACCACCAGGCGGCGTACTCCCACGGCACCATGCCGAAGGGCACCGCCGAGAACAGCGGTGAGCTCGGGATGCGGCCCTGATCGTAGCCCAGCCAGTTGTAGCCGGCGTCGATCTGGCCCTGACCCACGGCCTCCGACAGCTCCAGCGCCGGCACCATCTCGCCGGGCTCGATCACCCGCATCTGGATGCGGTCGCCGCTCGCGGCGGCGAGCTTGTCGGCGACCCACGGCATGTTGTCGCCGAGCGCCGGCAGCGTCGACGGAAAGGCGATCGGCACGCGCCAGCGCACGCGCTCTTGGGCCGCGGCGGTCGGCACGACGAGCGCGGCGGCGACCAGGCCGAGCAGGCAGGCGCCGAGACGCGTCTCGACGGCGGTGAACGGCGACGGCGCAGCGGTCATGACGGGGCCTCCCTGGCGGCTCTATCGCCGCCGCAACAGAACCTCGGTGTCGGGGCGAGACAAGAGTTTTCTCGGCGGTGCGCGACGGCGGCACGGCGGCGTCGTCGACGATCGCGGCGAGGGTCACCGAGGCCGCGCGATCACATCCGCGTTCACGCCCGCCCGCCGGCGTGCGGCGACCCTCGACGACGGCCGCGCAGGGGCGGATGGTGACGCCTCGGTTGGAGGGGAGGCCGACCATGTCCCGGCGCACGGCTGCCGACGCGGAGCCTGGCCGCGACCTCGACGACCCGCTCTGGACCCTGCGCATCCGGCCGCGCGACGTCGTCGACGCGTTGCGCCTGGGCTGGCGGGATTTCGCGGCCGCGCCGCTGCCGGGGGTGCTCCTCGCCACGCTCGTCGCCGCGCTCGGGCTCGCGCTGGTGGTCGCCGCCCTGCGCCACGCCCTGGTGCCGCTGATCGTGCCGCTGCTCGGCGGCTTCGCGCTGATCGGCCCGTTCGCCGCGGTCGGCTACTACCGCTTGAGCCGCCGCCGCGAGCGCGGCCTCGCCACGTGCTGGTGGCAGACGCCGGCGCTGCTCGTCGGCCCGGGGTCGGGGGCGGTGCTCGGTCTCGGCCTGGTGGTGGTGACCTTGACGTTCGCCTGGCTCGGGGTGGCGGCGGTGCTCGTCCGGCTGATGCTGCCGCCGGCGCCCGACGCGATCACGATGGCGCAGGCGCTGGTCGCCACCGCCGCCGGCCACCGGCTGATGGCGGTGGGCTCGGCGGTGGGGGTCGTCTTCGCCTTTCCCGTCTTCGCCCTTTCGGTGGTCGCCTTCGCGATCCTGGTCGACCGCGACGTCGACGTCATGGCCGCCGCGCTGACCTCCTGCGCCGCCGTCGCCCAGAACCCGTTTGCGATGGCGCTGTGGGCGGTGATCGTCGCAAGCGGTCTGGTGCTCGGCGCGCTGTCGGCGCTGCTCGGCCTGCTGGTGGTGTTGCCGGTGCTGGGCCACGGCACCTGGCACCTCTACCGCAAGCTGGTGATCGCCTGACGGCGAGCGCGGCGCCGTCGCCGGTCGCGGCGCC
>CAZCVH010000155.1:0-5155 GCA_964502115.1 uncultured Geminicoccaceae bacterium | reverse complement strand
GCCTTTGATCCGGTGGGCCGACCGACCGGAACGCTCGGGCCGCGAGCGTTCCGGTTCAGCTGTGCTCTTCTGCACATCGCGCTCGATCGCGTCCGCGAGCATCGACAGGCCGGCGCCTAGCGCCGAGACGGCCGGCGCCGAGCCGTTCGTCAGCGTGGCGGGCCGCGACTACCGGCGCTGTCCCACCTGCGCCGCCCGCTTCCTCGAGCCGCGCCAACGCCCGTCGCGGGCGGCGGAATACGCCCATTACCTGCAGCACGAGAACCACCCGGACGACCCCGCCTACCGCCGCTTTCTCTCGAAGCTCGCCGTGCCGTTGTGCGCGCGCCTGCCGGCGGGCGCCGCGGGCCTGGACTACGGCTGCGGGCCCGGGCCCGCGCTCGCCGCCATGCTGCGCGAGGCCGGTCACGCGGTGGCGCTCTACGATCCGTTCTTCGCGCCCGAGCCGGCGGTGCTGTCGCGGGTCTACGACTTCGTGACCTGCAGCGAGACGGCGGAGCATTTCCACCGCCCGGCGGCGGAGTTCGCCCGCCTCTTGGGCCTGGTGCGGCCCGGTGGCCAACTCGCGATCATGACCTGCTTTCAGACCGACGACGCCCGCTTTCGGGACTGGCATTATCGCCGCGATCCGACCCACGTGGTCTTCTACCGCGAGGCGACGCTGCGTCATCTCGCGGCCGAACGCGGCTGGCGCTGCGAGATCCCGGTCAAGGACGTCGCCTTGATGCGGCGACCGGCGTCGGCGTGAACCGGCCGGCATCCGCGAAAACCTGAAGTTGAACCGTAAAGATCGACGATGACGACAGCCGAACAGGAAGAACGCGCCCGCCTCGACGCCTGTCGAGAGCGTATCGAGGACACGCTCGCGGGCCTCCGCGCGCGCCTCGCCGCCGATGCGAAGGAGATCCAGGACAGCAAGGACTTCCTCTGGGAAGCCCGCCGCGACATGGACCACATCGAGAAGATCGCGGTGCGCCAGACCATCGAGCAGAAGACGCGCGCGGCGGAGATCCTCCACCAGCAACGACAGAAGCTCTCGAAGTTGCGCAAGTCACCCTATTTCGGCCGCTTCGACTTCGCGCGCGCGGACGACGGGGCGCGCGCGGAGGAGGGAGCGGGCGCGGCGACGCCGATCTACGTCGGCGTGCACGACTTTCGCGACGAGGCCTCGGGCGAGACGCTGGTCTACGACTGGCGGGCGCCGATCGCCTCGCTGTTCTACGACTACGAGATCGGCCCGGCCCGCTACCTGGCACCGGCCGGCGAGGTCCACGGTCGGGTCGACCTCAAGCGGCAGTTCCGCATCCGCGACGGATCGCTGGAATTCGTCCTCGAATCGGGGGTGAACATCGTCGACGACGTGCTGCAGCAGGAGCTCAGCCGCGCCGCCGACGACGGCATGAAGAACATCGTCGCGACGATCCAGCGCGACCAGAACGCGATCATTCGCGACGGCGACGCCCACACCTTGATCATCCAGGGCGTCGCCGGCTCCGGCAAGACCTCGATCGCGCTGCACCGCATCGCGTTCCTGCTCTACCGCTTCAAGGAGACGCTGAGCTCCAAGGACATCTTGATCATCTCGCCCAACCGCGTCTTCGCCGACTATATCGGCAACGTGCTGCCCGAGCTCGGCGAGGAGCAGGTCGGCGAGATCGGCATGGACACGCTGGCCGCGGAGCTGCTGCAGGGCAAGTACCGCTTCCAGAGCTCGTTCGAGCAGACCGCGCGGCTTTTGGAGAACGACGACGAAGCGCTGCGGGCGCGCCTCGCCGCCAAGTCGTCGCTCGACTTCTTGAAGCAGGTCGACGCCTATGTCGCCGAGGTCGACGCCGGCGGTTTCGCCGCCGCCGAGTGGCGCACCGGCAACTGCATCGTGCCGGCCTGGCATTTCGAGGAGACCTGGCGCAAGCATCGCGGCCTGGCGACGACCCGGCGGGTCGCCGAGGTCCTGCGGACCACCGAGCATCTGTTCTTTCGCCACTACAAGCGCGAGCTCGAGCCGCAGGAGCGGCGCGGTCTGCGCGCGGCGATCCGCGGCATGGTGCGGTCGACGACGCTGCGGGCCGCCTACAAGGGCCTGTTCGACTGGCTCGGCCGGCCCGACTTGTTCAAGCCGGCGCGCGGCAAGCTCGAATACGCCGACGTCTTCCCGCTCATCTATTTGAAGATGCGGCTCGAAGGGGTCGACAACCCCTACCGCGAGGTCAAGCACCTGCTGATCGACGAGATGCAGGACTACACGCCCGTGCAGTACGCCGTCATCGCCGAGCTGTTCCGCTGCCGCAAGACCATCCTCGGCGACGCGACGCAGGCGGTGAACCCCGAAGGCGCCGGCGAGGCGCGGCGGATCCGCGAGGTCTTGAAGACGTCGGTGCCGGTGAAGCTCACCAAGAGCTACCGCTCGACCTGGGAGATCATGCAGTTCGCGCTCGGCATCGCCCCCAACGACGAGCTGGTGGCGATGGAGCGCCACGGCGAGCCGCCCGAGGTCGTCACCTGCGCCCGGCGCCGCGACCTGGTCGACCGCATCGCCCGCGAGATCGAGGCGCTCGAGGCGTCGGCGCACCAAACGCTCGCGGTCATCGCCAAGACCCAGCGCCAGGCCGACGACCTGCACCGGCGGCTGAGCGAGCGCGGGGTGGCGCTACGCCTGCTCGATCCCGCCAGCGCCGGCTTCGGGCACGGGCCGGTCGTCTGCACCGCGCATCTGGCGAAGGGCCTCGAGTTCGACCGGGTCGTCGTCGCCGACGCCAGTGCCGCCAACTACCGAAGCGAGATCGACCGCAACCTCCTCTACGTCGCCTGCACCCGCGCCATGCACCGGCTCACGGTCCTGGCCTTGGGCGAGCCCTCGCCGCTGCTCCCCGCCTGAGCCGGCGTCGGATCCCGAACGGATCACGTCGCGGCCCGGACGGTGCCGGTGCGCGAAGCGCCGGTCTCGACGGCCCGCTGTCCATGCGAGACGACCCGCCCGATCGCTCATCCGGCACAACAGGACAGCGTCTTCACGTCCTGATCGAAAGTCTGCGCGGCGAGCTTCAGCCCTTCGACCGTCGTCAGATAGGGGAAGATCATCCCGCCGAGCGCCTGCGCCGTCATGCCGGTCGCGAGGGCGAGCGCCAACGTCTGGATGCTGTCGGCACCTTCGGGCGCGAGGATCTGGCCGCCCAGCAGGCGGTCGGTGGCGGCATCGGCGACCAGCTTGACGAGCCCGCGCGTGTCGCGCGCTGCGAGCGCGCGGGGCACCTGATCGAGCGGCAGGACCGAGGTCTTGACGTCGTAGCCCGCGCGTTCGGCGGCGGCCTCGCTCAGACCGACGCCGGCGACCTGCGGGTCGGTGAACACGACCCAGGGCATGGCGCTGTCGTCGTAGACGAAGCTATCGCCGACGAGCGCATTGAGGGCGGCGATCTTGCCACCGTAGGCGGCCATGTAGACGAACGGGTCGCGGCCCGTGACGTCGCCTGCGGCGTAGATGCCCGATTGCGAGGTGCGCATCCGCTCGTCGACGGCGACGCCACCGCCGGCGGCGAGCCGCACGCCGTTGCGCTCGAGGTCGAGCCCGTCCGTGTTGGGGGCTCGACCCGTCGCCACGAGCACCTGTTCCGCCGTCAGCGTCTCCACCCGACCCCGACGCTCGACGGCGAGGGTGACGCCGTCCGCCGCTCGGGCGATCCGTCGGTAGACGAGGCCGCTGCGCAAGGCGATTCCGTCGTCCTGCAGATAGCCGGCGAGCGCGTCGGACACCTCCGGCTCCGCCTCGGGCAGCGGGCGCGAGCGGGTCACGAGGGTGACCTCGGTGCCCGTGCGCGCGAACATCTGCGCGAGCTCGCAGCCGATATAACCGCCGCCGACGACGAGCAGCGAGCGGGGTCGTTCCGTCAGCGCCAAGGCCGTCGTGCTGGTGAGGTAGCGCACCTCGTCGATGCCGGGGATGTCCGGCCTGGCCGGCACGGCGCCGGTGGCGATCACGGTCTTGCCCGCCCGCACCGTCCGTCCCCCCGAGGCGACCCCGGCGCCCGTCAGACGCACCCTACCCTCGATGTAGGAGATGCCGGGATAAGCGGCCAAGAGATCGACGTATTTCGCCTGACGGAGGCTCGCTACGAGATCGTCCTTGGCCGCGACCAGAGCGCCCCAGTCGACGAGCCGGGCATCGCCGACGAGGCCCTCGAAGCGGTCAGCCGCGCGGGCACCGTGGAGGGCCTCGGCGGCGCGGAGCATGGTCTTCGACGGGACGCAGCCGACGTTCACGCAGGTGCCGCCGATGGTGCCGTGGCCGAGGAGGGCGACCTTGGCATCCTGGCCGGCGGCCGTGATGGCGGCGGAGAAACCGGCGGAGCCGGCGCCGATGACGGCGAGCTCGAAGGTGTCGTCGCCCGTCCGCTTCGGGGCGCAGCAGTCGTTCATGTCAGGTGTCGTCCTTCGTGGCTTCGGTCTTCGTGGCTTCGGTGCCGGTCGTTCCGCAGGCGGCGGTCCGTCGCCGCCGCCACAGGCCGTAGGCTGCAACGGCGACGAACGCCGCCAGCGCCGGAAGCAGGACGTAGTCGAGCCAGCCGAGCCAGGCCGAAAGCCCGACCGCGCCCAGCACGACGACCAGCACCGGCGTGAAGCAGCAGATGGCGGCGATGACCGCGCCGACGGCGCCAGTCTTGATGATCGTGGCGTCCTTCATCGGCGCGCCCTCACGCGTCCGGCGCGGCGGGATATCCCGCATGGGTCGAGGCGGCGGCGATCGCCGCCGGCGACGTGGCGCTCGGATCAAAGACCACCGTGGCGGTCTTGGCCGCGAAGTCGACCTCGACGATGCGCACGCCCTCGACCCGCGCCATCGCCTTGCGCACGGTGATCGGGCAGAGGGCGCAGGTCATGTTTGCGATGGCGAAGGTCCGTGTGGCGGTCGCCGTCGCCACGGTCGCGGACTGCGCATTGATCCGCGACGCGGGCGTCGTCGCGAGCGCGGCGCCGAGGCTCAGCACGGCGGCCGTGATGACGACAGGGCGGTTCATGGTGTCGTCTCCCAATAGAGCAGCGGCGCCCACCGGTTGATCGTCAGCGCCAGGACGACCAGCGCCGTCCCGATCCAGAGAGCTGATTGGGTGATGATCGAGGACTGCGGCCGCGCGCAGTAGCTGCGCGGCGCGCACGCCTT
>CAZCVH010000154.1:0-5177 GCA_964502115.1 uncultured Geminicoccaceae bacterium | reverse complement strand
TTCAGCAGCCGCGCCAGGGTCTCCCGGGCGAGGTCGCGTCGGCCCGAGCCGAGATGGGCCTGCGCCAGCACCCGCAAGCCCGGCACCCACGCGGGGTCGGACGCGAGCGCGGTGCGCGCCGAACGCCCCGCGCTCTCGAAGTCGCCGGCGGCGAGTTCGAGCGAGGCCAGCAGCAGGTTGGCGCCGCGATGTTCGGGATCGGTGGCGAGGATCTCCTCGACCATCGCCTCGGCGCGCGCGGGGTCACCGCGGCGGCGGGCGAGGCTGGCGAGGCCCGTGCGCGCGTCGAGGGTCAAGGCGGCCCCGTCCTCGCCGCCTTCGACGACGCCGCGCAGGCGCGCGGCTGCGGCCTCGTAGCGCTCGGCCTCGGCCGCCAGCTCGGCGGCGAGGAGGTCGAGCGTGAAGCCGTCGTCGCCGAGATCGGCGCGCAGCCGGTCGATCTCCGCCAACGCGGCATCGACACCGCGGTTGCGATCGACCAGGCGGGCCAGCGCCGTCAGCGCCGCGGGCGGGGCCTCGAGCCGCGCGATCGCCTCGCGCATCACCGCCTCGGCGCGCTCGGGCCTTCCCTCGGCCTCGTGCAAGCGCGCCAGCGTCACCCGCAGGCCGACGTCGTCGGGCGCCGCGGCGATCGCCTCTTCGAAGGCCTCGGTCACGCCCGCGGCGTCGCCGAGGTCGCCCAGCAAGCGGGCCTTCAAGAGCGCGAGCGGGACGCTGGGGCCGTGGGCTTCGGCGCGGGCGTCGAGCCGATCGACCGCCGCGCGCGGATCGCCGCGCGCATCCAACACCCCGGCCAGCGCCGAGGTCGCGTTGATATGGCCGGGATCGGCGGCGAGGGCGGCGTCGGCCAGCCGCTCGGACTCGTCGAGGCGCTCGTCCCTGAGCGCCAGGGCCGCGGCGAGCGCGAGGCCGTCGGGGTGCGACGGCTCGAGCGCCCGGATCTCCTCCGCCGCCTGCCTTACCGCATCGAGGCTGTTCTGCGTCAGCGCGATCACCGCGTAGGCGTTGCGCGCCTCGATCAGCTCGGGATCGGCCGCCGCGGCCTCGCGGTAGGCCGTGTACGCGCGCGGCAGGTCGTCGCGCTGTTCGTGGATGCGGCCCATGCCGAGGAGGGCGGGCGCGTTTCTGGGCTCGATCCGCAGCGCGTTGCGGAAATGGATCGCGGCCCGGTCGAGATCGCCCTCCGCCAGGCGCGTCTGCCCGTCTGCGAGGTGTTCGGCGACCTTCTCCTCGGGCGAGCTGCAGGCGGCGAGCGCCAGCGGCAGTGCGAGGGCGACGACGAGCAGAACGCGGAAGGGTGAGCGCATCGAACGGCATCCCGACGAATTCGGTCGCGGCGCCGCCTCGACGCGGCGGCCCGCCGCGCGCGGACCCGCGAGCTATAGGCCACCGCGAGCACCCTCGCGGCCGAAACCGCGGTCGAGACGTGCCTCAGTACGCCTGCTGATCGCGGAAACAAATCAGCGCGGTCCGCACCAGGATGCGGAAATCGAACCACAGCGACCAATTATCGATATAGAACAGGTCGAGTTCGATACGCCGCCGCATGTCCTCGATGGTGTGTATTTCGCCGCGGCAGCCGTTGACCTGGGCCCAGCCGGTGATGCCGGGCTTGGCGCGGTGGCGGCCGAGATAGCCGTCGATGAGGGTGGCGTAGTATTCGTCGTGGGCGACGGCGTGCGGGCGCGGACCGACCAGGGACATGTCGCCCCGCAGGACGTTCAACAGCTGGGGCAGCTCGTCGAGACTGGTGCGCCGGATGAACCGCCCGACCGGCGTGACCCGCGGGTCGTTGCGCGTCGCGTGCTTGACCTCCTGGGCGTTGTGGAGGTCGCAGCGATCGGCGTGCATCGAGCGGAATTTGAAGACGTCGACCGGCTGCTGGTTGAAGCCGAGACGCTTCTGCTTGAACAGGATCGGGCCGGGCGAGGTCAGCTTGACCGCGGCGGCGATGAGCGCGAGCAGGGGCAGCAGAAACAGCAACGCCGTCGCCGCCGCCAGCCGGTCGAACGCCGACTTTCCCAACCAGGCCCAGCCGTCGATGGGCTTTTGCAGACAGGTGAAGCTGGTGAGGTCGCCCAGCCGGCGGTGGCCCAGGGTCGGCACCGTCGCCGGCGACATCGCCGGCAGGACACCGACCTCGAACGGAAAGTCCCGCAGCAGGTCGAGCAGCTCGGGGACGTGATCGAGGTCGCCCGGATCGAGCGCGATCGCGACGTGGTCGACACTCCGGGTGGTGAGCAGCTGGCGCAGGCTGTCTTCCACGTCGGCGGCGTCGCCCGCGCTCGGCAGGTCGAGATAGCCGACCACGCCGATGTCGCGGCGCTCGTGCTCCAGCCGGCGGGCGGCTTCCCGGCCCCACGGCCCGCTGCCCACCACGGCGACGTGCCACGCGAGTAGGCCCTGCCGTCGCGCCCGCTCCATCCACGCCGCGGCGGCGATGCGGCTGGCGGAGAGCAGAAAGAAGGTGAGGCCGAGCCAGACCACCAACCAATCCCGCGGCGGCAGCGCCCGCGGGTCGACCAGAAACACCGCCAGCAACGCCCCGGCCAGGACCACGAGCCACGCCGCACCGAGCCGCGGCATCTGCTCGGCGAGCCGCGTCAGCCGGGGGGCATGGTAAAGGCCCGCCGCCGGAAAGAGGACGAGGGCGAGCAGCGCCGTGGCCATCACGCACATACCGGTGCCGACCGGCAGGCCGCCGCCGGCGGTGAGCGCGTGCGCGAGATGACCGCCCAGGACCAGCACCAGGATGTCGCTGACGCGCAGCCCGATCTCGACGCCGTGTCCCGGCTGCAGCACCCGCGGCCAGCGCCGGTTGGCGACGATGCCGCGGTGGACCGGCGAGACCGAGTTCATCGTCTCCTCCGATGCGGCCTTGGCCGCCCGGGGGACGGCGGCTGCGGATGCCGGGCGGCGCCGGGAGGCGAGCGTGTCGCCGCCACCTCGCGCCGGCGCGGCGCGCGAAGCGGCCGGAGACGCGTCGTCCAGAAGTTCGCCCTCGGGGTGAAGGAGACCATGCTCGTTCAACTCCGCCTGACGATTACGAGTGTCCGAGCGCCTCATGCGCGTGGCCCGACAATGTGTTCTTCGAACGACGACTCTGGCTCGACCGGCGCCGGCGCGACGGCGCCGACGCTGCCGCGCAGCGGATCACCGGCGGTAGTTGACGTCTGCGGCCGGCAGGCCACGACCCATACCCCCTCGAGCGACCGTTAAGGATGGGGCGTGCGGGGCTGATCGGCGCACTCGGATACCACCGAAGAGCGTTGGGCCGCCGATGTGTCCGATCCGACGCGGCCGTGTCCGATCCGCCGCAGCGGGCCCGGGCGCGATCTCGGCCGCAACACCGCTCGACACCCGCCGCTGCTGGTCGCGCCGGTGGCGGTCGGCATGCCTCGCCCGCGTGGTCCCGACGGGGTCGCCGGGCAATCGTTTTTTGACGCCACCGCCGTCCCCCGCAGCTCTGCCGCATTGCAGCATGGTGGATGACGAGGGTATAGACAATTCCGATCGACCTCGCCAGCCCTGCCGCGGTGATCCTCGAAGCCCGGTACGTTGACTTGCCGGGCCCACCCTCTTATCTGCGAGTTTCCACGCCAACTGTCCGCGCCGGAACGCGGACGAGGATTCGTCAAACATGTTCGCAGCCCTCGCCAAACGGGTTTTCGGCTCGGCCAACGAACGGCGGTTGGCGGCGCTCCGGCGCCAGGTCGAGGCGATCAACGCGCTCGAGCCGCAGTTGGAGAGCCTGGACGACGCGGCGCTGCGGGCCCGCACCGACGCCTTCAAGGCGCGCTTGGCCGACGGCGCGGCGCTGGACGATCTGCTGGTCGAGGCCTTCGCCACGGTGCGCGAGGCCGCCAAGCGGACCCTGCATCAGCGCCACTTCGATGTGCAGTTGATCGGCGGGATGGTCCTCCACGAGGGCAAGATCGCCGAGATGAAGACCGGCGAGGGCAAGACCCTTGTCGCCACCTTGTCGGTTTACCTCAACGCGCTCACCGGTGGCGGCGTGCACATCGTCACCGTCAACGACTACCTGGCGCGCCGCGACGCCGCCTGGATGGGGACGATCTACGAGTTCCTCGGCTTGAGCGTCGGCAGCATCGTCCCCAACCAGGACGACGATACCCGCCGGCAGGCCTACGCCTGCGACATCGTCTACGGCACCAACAACGAGTTCGGCTTCGATTATCTGCGCGACAACATGAAATTGTCGAAGACGCGGATGGTTCAGCGGCCCTTCCAGTTCGCCATCGTCGACGAGGTCGATTCGATCCTCATCGACGAGGCCCGCACGCCCTTGATCATCTCGGGGCCGGCGGACAGCAGCTCCGAGCTCTACGCCCGCGTCGACAAGCTGATCCCGGTGCTCGAGGACGACGACTACGAGCTCGACGAGAAGCAGCGCACCGTCGCGCTCACCGAAAAGGGCGGCGAAAAGGTCGAAGCGACGCTCGCCGAAGCGGGGCTGTTGCGCGGCGACGATCTCTACGACCTGGAGAACGTCTCGCTGGTTCATCACGTCCAGCAGGCGCTCAGGGCTCACAAGCTGTTCACGCGCGACGTCCACTATCTGGTGCGGCAGGGCAAGGTGATCATCGTCGACGAGTTCACCGGCCGCGCGATGGAGGGGCGGCGGTTCTCCGACGGCCTGCATCAGGCGCTCGAGGCCAAGGAGGGCGTCGAGATCCAGCCCGAGAACCAGACGCTGGCATCGGTCACCTTCCAGAACTTCTTCCGGCTCTACCCCAAGCTCGCCGGCATGACCGGCACCGCGATGACCGAGGCGGCCGAGTTCGCCGAGATCTACAAGCTCGAATGCGTCGAGATCCCGACGCACATGCCGATGGTCCGCCTCGACGAAGACGACGAGGTCTACCGCACGCAGCAGGAGAAGACCGACGCCATCGTCGCCGAGATCCGCGCGGCTCACGAGAAGAAGCAGCCGGTGTTGGTGGGCACGGTCAGCATCGAGAAGTCGGAGCATCTGTCGACCCTGTTGAAGAAGGCGAAGATCCCGCACCAGGTGCTCAACGCCCGTTACCACGAGCAGGAGGCCTACATCGTGGCGCAGGCGGGGCGGCCGGGGTCGGTCACCATCGCCACCAACATGGCCGGCCGCGGCACCGATATTCAGCTCGGCGGCAACGCCGACATGCGCGTCGCCCAGG
>CAZCVH010000153.1:0-5187 GCA_964502115.1 uncultured Geminicoccaceae bacterium | reverse complement strand
CTCGCGGACGCGCCGCACGTTGCTGGCGATCTCGTCGAGGTGGACGTCACCGGTTCCGCAGCACCCGCCCCAGACATCCATGTGCGGGAAACGCTGGGCCAGCGCCCCCGTGCGGCGGCCCAGGTCCGGCGGATCCCCCTCTTCCAGATGTCCCAGCTTGCAGAGCGCGATCTTCTCCATCTTCGATGCGTTCGGACGGAAGCCGCGCAGCCGCGTGATCCAGTCGCCATCGCTCAGCGCCGGCTCGAACTCGACCGGGTGCGAACAGTTCAGCGCATAGAAGGCGGGCGCCGCCCCCGTCTCGGCGTCGATGCGCTCGACCGCGTCCGACACTGCGGAGCCCGAGGCAAGGTGCCCACTGCCATCGACGCTGAGCGACATCATCAGCGGCACCCCGATCCGGGCGGCGGCGCGCGAAACACCGATCGCCTCGTCGACATTATTGAAGGTCATGGCGCAGGCGAAGTCGACCTGCGCGGCGCGCAGGGTCGCCAGCTGGGTCGCGTGGTACTCCTCCGCTTCTTCGGCCGTGATGGTGCGGTTCAATTCGTAGGCATCGCCGCGTGGCCCGATGAGCCCACCGATCAGGATGCGGGGGACATCGCTGCCATGCGCCCGGGCGACGTCGCGCAGGAACGCGATGCAGCGGTGCTGCATGTCGGCGAGACCTTCGGCCGAGTAGCCGAGCAGGCCACCCCAATCGGGGCTCGCCCGGTAGTCGAGCCCGCCCAGCAGCATCGACATCCGATGCTTCGCGGCGACCGCGAGATAGCGGCGATACATGTCCTGCAGCACCCGCACGGCCTTGGGATCGTCGAGCAGCGGGTACATCGCGAACTGCGGAAGCTCGAACCCCCACTTGAACATGACCTCGGTTTCCGTGCCGCCTTCGGTCAGGAACAACTCCCTCTCGCGCGCAGCGGGGAACGTCGTTGTCTGGTCCATCGCAAAACTCCTGATGTTCTTGGGGGCCGACATCTTGGACCGACCCGTCGTTTTACATCCCGTGCCGGCGTCGTTACGCTCCCGCCGCACGGACATCACCAGGCGATCCGCCGATCGCTGCGATGTCGCGAGGATAACGCGCGACCTATCGCCTGCGCAGAGGCGAACCGGTCGGCGAACGGGCGTTTCGGACAGAGGTCGCGCGGCTGGGAGGGCTCATGCAGGGGCGCGAACGACCGCTGATTGTTTTACTTGCCGCGGCCGAGAGCTCCGCCTCGGTGCTCTACGGGCTCTATGACGTTCTGCTCTCGGTCGGCGCCGTCTTCCCCGACATGACCGCGGGCACCCCGGGAGACGAGACGCTCGACGTCCAGATCGCCACGGCCGACGGTCAGCCATTCCGCTGCGTCGGCAACGTGCCGGTGGAACCCCATGCCGCGCTCGGCGACATCGAGACCCCGGACGTCCTCGTCGTCTGCGACATGTACACCCCGATCGAGACGCCGCCGGCGGGTCGGTATCCCCGCGAGATCGAGGCCCTGCGGTCCGCCCATGCGCAGGGCGCGCTGGTCGCGTCGGTCTGCACCGGGTCGCTGCTTCTGGCCGAAGCGGTGCTGCTGGACGGGCGGGACGCCGCCACACATTGGGCCTATCGGGATCTCTTCGCGCGCTGCTACCCGAAGGTGCGGCTGCGCGACGAGCAGGCCTTGTGCCTTTCTTCCGAGGCAGAGGGCATCATCACCGCCGGCGGCGTGACGGCGTGGCACGACCTGGCGATCCATCTGATCGGCCGCTTCTGCGGACAGCGGCATGCGATCGAGACCGCGAAGGTGTTCCTGATTTCCGGCCACGCCGAAGGTCAGTCGCCCTATGCGGTGTTCGCATCCCGACCGACCGGCGAGGACCGGGTCGTCGATGACGCCCAGCAATGGCTGGCCGGCAACTACGCCGTCTCGAATCCGGTCGAGAGGATGGCCGAGCGTTCCGGCCTCACATCCCGAACCTTCGCGCGGCGCTTCAGGCGTGCGACGGGCCATTCCCCGATCGAATATGTTCAGGCGCTGCGCGTGGAGGAAGCCAAGCAGATGCTCGAGGTGGAGGGCATGGACGTGGTGGAGATCGCGGCATCCGTCGGCTACCAGGACGCGACGTCCTTCTCGCGGGTGTTCAAGCGCCTGGCCGGCCTGACGCCGGCCGCCTACCGCAAGAAGTTCGCGCCCCCGCGTGGTGTCTGATGTGCGTCGACGACCTTCGGAACCCCGTCTCCAGCCGGGATGATCCCGATGGAGCGGCACTGGAAGCAAAGCTCATCGCAGGCACCGATTTACGCAGCGATATGAGAGACTTCGGCCCCTCTTGCTTCCACAGTGCTTCCACGGTGGCTCCAAACGCAAACGCCGCCCCGGCCCGCGCCGGGTCGTCGGGTTCGACGGTCGCTTGCGGGTGACGGGCGATACGAATATCGTCCTTTAGCGTGACGACCTCGACCCATCCCTCGCGTACCTCCCCTCGCGTGCAGGGATGCGGGCAACGGCTTCGGGAAATGCCGAACGCAGCCAGATCGCCGATTTCTCGTCGCGTGCCAGGGACTTGCGGCGGCATCGCGCGACCGAGCCGCGGTCGGGCTGGGGCCGCTCGGCTGGACAAGCCGGCGGCGGCCGTCCTAGCTAGCGTGGTGTCGTCCGCCAGTGGAGCGTGCCGTATGACGCCTGTCGACCCCGCGCGTTTTCCGACGCTCCACGTCGTCCGCCACCCGCTGGTCGAGCACAAGCTCACGCTGATGCGCGAGAAGACGACGCCCACCACCCAGTTTCGCCAACTCTCGCGCGAGGTGGCGATGCTGTTGGCCTACGAGGTCACCCGCGACCTGGCGCTCGACGAGGTCGACATCGAGACGCCGTTGATGGCGACCCGCGCGCGCAAGCTCTCGGGCAAGAAGCTGTGTCTGGTCTCGATCCTGCGCGCCGGCAACGGCATGCTCGAGGGCATGCTGGATCTGATCCCGTCGGCGCGGGTCGGCCATGTCGGGCTCTACCGCGAGCCCAAGACGCTCGTCGCCGTCGAGTACTACTACAAGATGCCGCACGACATCGACGTCCGCGAGGTCATCGTGGTCGACCCGATGCTGGCCACCGCCAACTCGGCGGTGGCGGCGGTCAGCCGCGTCAAGGAGGAGGCCCCGCCCCACATCCGCTACGTCTGCCTGTTGGCGGCGCCCGAGGGGGTCGCGCGCTTCGCCGCGGCGCATCCCGACGTGGCGATCTACACCGCCGCCCTCGACGACGAGCTCGACGCCAAGGGCTACATCCTGCCCGGGCTCGGCGACGCCGGCGACCGCCTCTACGGCACCAAGTGAGCCGGCGATGTACGTCACCCCGCCCCGCGGCCTGAGCCCGCCGGATCGGCCCTCGGTCCTGGTCTGCGATCTGGGTGCGGCCAGCCTCAAGCTCTGGTGCTCGCGCACCGGCGCCACCGCCGCCGCGCCGACCGGTCACGCCTACGGCCCCGACGACCTCCTGCGCGACGTCCGCACCCACGCCCGGGGCTGGCCGGTCGACCGCGTCAGCCTCGGCGTGCCCACCGGCGTCGCCCACGGCCGCTGCTACGGCGAGCCCCACAACATCGGCGCGGGCTGGCTCGACTTCGACGTGGCCAGCGCCTTCGAGGTGCCGGCGGTGCTCGTCAACGACGCCGTCATGCAGGCGCTCGGCAGCTACCAGGGCGGGACCATGCTGTTTTTGGGCCTCGGCACCGGCCTCGGCACGGCGCTGGTGCACGAGGGCCACCCGATCGGCCTCGAGGTCCAGCACCTGCCCTACCGCGACGGCCTCTCCTACGAGGACTGGACCGGCACCCGCGGCTACGACCGCTTCGGCCCCGAGGTCTGGCGCGCCGCCGTCTTCGACGTCGTCCGGCGCATGAAGGACGCCACCGTCGCCGACCACGTCGTCCTCGGCGGCGGCAACGTCCGCCACCTCGCCGAGTTGCCGCCGCACTGCCGGCAAGGCTCCAACGCCAACGCCTTCGTCGGCGGCTGGCGCCTGTGGGCGGGCGCCGAGAGTGAGCTGGAGGCGGGTTAGACGGCGTTCGATGACACCCGACCGCAGGCGCGTGGAGGCCGTAGGGGTGCCGGCGCGCGCTCGCCGATCCGGTGCGGCCGGCGTCGCGATCGGTCACCGCCGCTCATCCACATCGAAGCGTGGATGCGCCACACTGCCGACGCGTCGGCGATCGCGTCGTCGGGGTCGGTATAGGGGCCGCTCGCATGGTGTTCGACACGATGACCCAGGTCGCCGCGGCGCTGACCTTCTCGCGCGGCGCCTTCGACGACTTGAGCCTGGAGGCGAGCCTGTTGGTGCTCGGGCTCGCGGCCGGCGGCGAGGCCCTGGGCCAGAGCATGATCCTCACGCTGAACCGGGTGGGCGGCCTGCGGTTCGTCATCGCCCTGATCGCCATCGCGGTCAGCAACGTGCTCAGCGCGATCGTGATGGTGGTCGGCGCCGTCGTCGCCGGCGTCCTCTTGCTCGACGAGCCGCTCCACCTCGAGCCGACGCTCTCGGTCTTCGCGCTGGCGTTCGCGCCGCGGCTGCTGAGCCCGTTGGTGATCGCGCCCTATGTCGGCGAGGCGATCGATCGCGGCATCGAGATCTGGGTCATGCTCGCGGTCGTCTTCGGCCTCCATCACGGCCTCGGGCTGCATCTCGCCGCGGCGGCGACGGTGGCGGCCTTGGGGTGGCTCAGCCTGCGCATGGTCAACCGGCTGCTCGGGCGACCGTTCGGGCGGTGGCTGCGCCGCCTGGAGCGCTGGCTGACGGGCGCCGGGCCGCGCACCTTCGCCAACATTCCCGACGAGCTGCTCGATCTCGCCCGCGGCGGGGGCGAGCGTCGATGAGCGCCGAGGTGCGGGCGTGACCGACGTCGTCGGCGTCCTGCTGGCGCTCGGGGCGTTGGCGCTCGTCGTCGCGCTGGTGTCCTCGCCGATCGAGACGCTGGGCTGGTGGGCCACCTGGCTCAACCCCTACAGCCCGGCGCCGCGGGTGGCGCTGCTTGCCGCCGGCACCGCGCGGGATCGACCGCACGCCTACATCGTCTACCTCTCCGGCATCGGCTCGATCTCGGGCGACGAGCTGCTGGCGAGCGAACGGCGCTTTCTCGACCAGCTCGAGGCGGCGCTGCCGCACTGCCGCGTCGTGCGCGACGTCTTTCCCTATTCGCCGGCGGGTCGTTCGCTCTTGACCGGTC
>CAZCVH010000152.1:0-5205 GCA_964502115.1 uncultured Geminicoccaceae bacterium | reverse complement strand
GGCGGCCGGAAGAGCGGTATCGCCCCGAAGCGTCGCGCGGAACTCGGCCCCTAGCGAGCTCGGCTGACGGGGCGATCACGCCGCCGCCCTCGCCCCGCTCGCCGACGACGCGCTCCTGCTCGCCGTCGCCAAGTCCACGGCCGGCGGCGACGACGGCGACGGCTTCATCCGCATCGCGGACCTCGGCGGGCGCCGCTGACGGACGACGTCGTCGACGGGCTGGTGAGGCGCCCTCTCGTCGCTCCGGCCACGGCGTCCGCACGCACCGCTTTGGTAATTCTGTTGTCACATCCGGTTGCTACGCGTCCATGCGCCCAGCGAGGGAGTGGTCATTGATCTCGGTCGAAAGCCTTCGGAAGACGTTCGGATCGGTCGTCGCGGTCGACGGGGTGACCCTCATCGTCGAGAGGCCGCAGATGATCGGCATCATCGGCCGCTCGGGCGCGGGCAAATCGACATTGCTCCGCATCATCAACCGGCTGACCGAGGCGACGTCGGGCAGGGTCGTCGTCGACGACGAGAACGTTCTCGCCCTCGAGGGCCGTCGCAAGCTCGCGTGGCAAAAAGACTGCGCGATGATATTCCAGCAGTTCAACCTCGTGCCACGCCTCGACGTTTTGACCAACGTCATCCTGGGGCGGCTGAACGTTCAATCGACACTGCGCTCGTCGTTGAAATTTTTCACCCGGGACGAGCGGTTCCATGGGCTCACGCTGCTCGACCGCTTCGGCGTGTCGCAGGTGGCGCTGCAACGTGCCGAGACGCTGTCGGGCGGACAACAGCAACGCGTGGCCATCTGCCGCGCCATGATGCAATCGCCGAAGCTCATCCTGGCCGACGAGCCGATCGCCTCGCTGGATCCGCTCAACGCGCGTCTGGTGATGGACGCGCTTCGATCGATCCATCGCGAAGAGGAGATCACCGTCGTCTGCAACCTGCATACGCTCGATACGGCACGAAACTATTGCGATCGCGTCATCGGCATGCGCGAGGGCCGAGTCGTGTTCGACGACGCGCCGTCGGCACTCGCCGACGATGTCGCGCGCGACATCTACGGCGCGGAAGCGGACGAAGCCTTCGAGGGCACCATCACCTCCACGGCCCTCGGATCACCCACCGACCACGCCGCGGGGTAACCGCCGCGGCGGCACCATCAGCACGGAGCGCAACATGTCTCTTCGCTTTCTCACGCTCGCCGCGGCGAGCGCCCTCGCGACCACCGCGGCGTTGGCCGACGTCGAGTACACGGGGCCCACATTCGACTGGTCGCAGGTCGGCCCCGAGTTCCGGATCGGCTTCACGCCGGACGAGGCGATGCAGGGACTGATCGCCCGCAACCAGTGCCTTAAGGAGTACATCTCGGTGGCGTTCCAGGTGCCGTCAGACCTCTACACCTTCACCGACTATGCCGGGACGATGGAAGCGTTGCGGGGCGGCAATCTCGACTACGCCTGGGTCGGCGCATCGGCCTACGCCGGCATCGAGATCGAGGACCCCGATGCCGTCGTTCCCGTTTTGACGCGCGTTCAGCCGACCGGTGACGAGGGCTACTACTCCGTGATGGTGGCGCGGGCCGATTCCGGCATCGAGAGCCTCGAGGATCTCGAAGGCCGGACGCTCGGTTTCGCGGACCCGAACTCCACCTCCGGCTATCTCGTGCCGCAGGTCGAGCTCGACGAGCAGCTCGACGGCGGCGTCGAGGGCTATTTCGCGGACACGCGCTTCATGGGCGGCCACCCCAACGCCGTGCTCGGCGTGCTCAACGGCGACGTCGACGCGGCCGTCACGTGGGCGTCCGGCGTCGGCGAGCGCGACGTGGGCTATACCTCCGGCAACCTCCGGATCATGGTCGACAACGGCACCTTGAACATGGACGACATCGTCGAGGTCTGGCGGTCGAGCCTGATCCCGAACGGGCCGATCGTCATGCCCGAGGGTCTGCCGGACGGCGCCTACGACACGATGGTCGGCATGATGCAGTGGATTCACGAGAACGACCGTGAATGCAGCACGAACATCGCGACCGGCGAGGTCCGCGAGTGGATCCGGGTGGACGACGCCTTTTACGACACGATCGTGAAAGCGCGTCGCGCCGTCGTCGAGAACTGATCCCGTACACGTCCCGGCGATCGGTCGTGCCGTGGCCGTGTCGACGCCACGCGTGGCCAACGGTGTCCCGCGCTCCCGCAGTGGTGCGCGGGACACCATCGCCCGCCGGGCATGAGGTGCGCGGCGCGGCGCGGCGCGGCGCAAGGGTGATCATGTCATGAAGGACCGGTCGCTGCCGCCGCACCTCCTCGACGTCGAGCGCAACCTGCACGCGCTCGCGCGTCAGCGGCTCCTCTACACGCTGATCGGGATCGGCGCCGCCGTCGCCGTCCTCGCCAGCGGCGTCATCGTGGCCGAGGAGCAGAACGCGGGCTCGTTCCGGCGGGGCATCCGCAACTTCTTCGACTATCCGGTCGACTTGGTCCGGGAGGCCTTGGCGGCGGGGTGGGCGTTCTGGCCAATCTTGCTCGGCTACGTGCCGGATCTGCTCACCACCATCAACATGGCGTTGTTCTCGACCGTCATCGCTTTCGTGATCGCGGCGGGAATGGCGTTTTTCGCGAGCCGCAACGCGGTCGACAACCCGTTCGTCATCCAGACGACGCGACGCGTCTTCGACGCGTGCCGCTCGTTCCCCGAACTCGTGATCGCGTTGATCCTGCTCTACCTGATGGGCCAGAGCCCGCTCCCCGCGGTCATCGCCGTCACGATCCACACCATCGGCGCCCTCGGCAAGCAGTTCTCCGAGGCCGTCGAGAACTGCGACCGCAAACCCCTGGAAGGGCTGGAATCGGTCGGGGCGAACTGGGTGCAGCGGGTGCGTTTCGGGCTGCTGACCCAGGCGCTGCCTCTGTTTTTGTCCTACGGCCTGCTGCGCCTCGAGATCAACGTGCGCGCGTCCACGATACTCGGCTTCGTCGGCGCGGGCGGCATCGGCGAGGCGCTCAACACGACCATCCAGTGGCGCCACGGGGCCGACGTCTGCGCCATCATCGTGCTCCTGGTCACGACGATCAGCCTTGTCGACCGGCTGTCCGACACGGTGCGCCATCAGATGATCGGGCGCGTCTCATGACGATCTCGGCCGCCACCTCCCCGGCCCGGTCGGCGACGACCACGGGCCTCACGGCCGACGTCGAGCGGGCGGCGCGACGCCAGCGCCTCTACACGCTCGGCGGCATCTGCCTCGTCGTCGTCTACCTCTTCGCCGCGCTTCTCCAGTTCGACGTCCAGCGCAGCCTCGAGCGGTTGTCGCTCGATCGCGCCGCGATCTTCCTGCTCGATACCTACGCCTACAAGGACCACGCGACGATGCGCTGGTCCGACGCCCGAGAGGTGGAAGTCACCTACGAAGGCTCGCGGCGCATGGTCTACGACGACGCGCCGTGGCTCGTCCGCGACGCGACGACCGCGACGACGGCGGTCCTGTTCGAAAACGGCGGCCGCGTCGTCTTCCACGACGACCGTCTTGTGCTCACCGACTGGCCGGACGTCGACGGCGACATCGTGTTCGGCCTCGACCGGGACGGCAATCCGACGGCGGACATGGCCAACGGCGCAGCGCTGCCGTCCTGGATCCGGGTGAGCGACAACAAGGTCGAGGCGCGCCCAAGCCTCTACGAGCGCTTTCAGATCTATCGCAGCAAGGCCGAGGTGCATCGCTACGAACTCGGCTGGGCCTATTTCTGGTTCGACTTCGACAGCCCGCTCCGGGGGATGGGACCGCTCGACGCGCTGGGCCTCGTGCTCGCGGGCGAACGCGTCGATCCGGATCGCGGCAATCTCGACCTCGTGGTCTCCGAGTTTCTCGACAACGACATCTGGATCCACGGCCTCGTGCTCTTCGCCATGCTCGAGACGATCATGATGGCGCTGATCGGCACGATGATCGCGAGCGTCGTCGGCCTGCCGCTGGCGTTCGCCGCGGCGCGCAACACGAACGCGCTCGCGGCGGTGCGCTTCGCGCTTCGACGCCTGTTCGACTTCCTGCGTAGCATCGATTTTCTGATCTGGAGCCTGGTCCTGCTGCGCGCCTTCGGGCCGGGGCTGTTCACCGGCATCTTCGCCATCGCGCTCACCGACACCGGGACCATGGGCAAGCTGATGTCGGAGGCCATCGAGAACGCGGACGGCAAGCAGCGCGAGGGGGTCGCGGCCACCGGGGCGGACCGCGTTCAGCAGTATCGCTTCGGCATCGTCCCGCAGATCCTCCCGATCTTCATCTCGCAGTCGCTCTACTATCTGGAATCGAACACGCGGAGCGCGGTGGTGATCGGTGCGATGGGCGCGGGCGGCATCGGCCTGCAGTTCATCTCGGCGATCCGCACCGGCAGCGACTGGGAGAACGTGGCGTACATGTCCGTGCTCGTGCTCGTCGTCGTGATCGCGATGGACACGTTCTCCGGCTGGCTGCGGCGCACCCTCATCGGTGAGGGCAAGGCCTGATGCCGCTCGCCCGTCCCGCCTCGACACCCTCGACCGAGCCGCCCGACCGCTCAACCACCCACCCTCGGGTAAAGCTTGGGGCGGTTCACGTCGCAGAGGTGGCGCCACGTCATCTGTACCGCCCAGATCATGTCCATCCGCTCGAGGCGCGGCGTGCTGCAGCCGCCCACGACGTGGTCGACGAGGGCGTAGCGAAGCGCACTGAACGTCACCCGCCGGAAGAAGCTGGCCGGCAACGTGCCGACCGCGGTACGGTGCTCGTGAAACGCCGCTTCGAACACCGCGACCGCATCTTTGCTCACGGTATACAGCGGCGCGAGCGGCACGGCGGTGAGCCGGCGCCAGATCTCGCGCAGCCGCGGTTCCACGGGCTGAGGTTGTAGATCGGCCGCATCACCTCCTCACGCGGCCGCGCCAGCATGTAGTTGAACCGTTGCGCGAAACCGTCGACCAAGGCGTCCGCCGGAACGCAGCCGTGCCACGTCGTGTCGACATGGGCGCCCCTGCGCGCTGGGCTGGGGCGCGGCGTCGACGGCTCGGTCGCGACGATGAACGGCGACCGGTTCACCGACGGCACGGCGCGGGGCGCAGAGACGGGCGCGGTCGAACGCGCGCCACCGCGACGGTCCGCCGGCGTCTGAACCGGCTCACAGCAAGGTTCGAAAGACCGCCCGATCGGGATGAGCGGGGTCGGCCCGTTCGAGACCTCAG
>CAZCVH010000151.1:0-5233 GCA_964502115.1 uncultured Geminicoccaceae bacterium | reverse complement strand
GCTTCAGCGACGCCGACTGGGTCCCGCTGCGCTACCTCAACCGCAGCTTCTCGCGCACGGCGCTCTCGGGTATGTTCCAGCTGTCGCGGGTGGGGCTGGTCACACCCCTGCGCGACGGCATGAACCTGGTGGCCAAGGAGTACGTCGCCGCCCAGGATGCCGAGGATCCGGGCGTGCTGGTGCTGTCGCGCTTCGCCGGCGCGGCGGGCGAGCTCGACGGCGCGCTGGTGGTGAACCCCTACGACATCTATCAGGTCGCGCGCGCCATGGACGCCGGGCTCACCATGCCCCTCGACGAGCGCAAGGACCGCTATCGGCGCATGATGGAGAAGGTCCGCCACCACGACATCACCGGCTGGTGGTCGAAGTCGCTCGGCCTCTTGCGCGAGCGGCCGCCGCTCGCGGCCGAGTGAGCCCGCGGGCCCGCGCCTGAACCTCGCACAACGGCGCCGGTTGCAGGGGTTCGGCGGGCTACCTACATCGCTATCAAGCGAGCGCGTCGCTGGCCCATCTGGGTTCTAGCCGTTCTTCGACGCCGAGACCGGGGTTGCGCTCGATCGTCAAACACACATCTGTGCGCCACACGCGAGCGAGAGGAATTCCATGGCGAAGATCATCGGCATCGACTTGGGGACGACCAACTCCTGCGTCGCGATCATGGACGGCCAGAACGCCAAAGTGATCGAGAACGAGGAGGGGATGCGGACCACGCCGTCGATGGTCGCGTTCACCGAGGACGGTGAGACGCTCATCGGCATGCCGGCGAAGCGGCAGGCGGTCACCAATCCCGAGAACACCTTCTTCGCCGTCAAGCGGCTGATCGGCCGACGTTACGAGGATTCGGTCGTCGGCAAAGACAAGGACATGGTGCCTTACCAGATCGTCAAGGCCGACAACGGCGATGCCTGGGTCGAGAGCCGCGGCGAGAAAATGGCACCGGCGCAGGTCTCGGCGCAGGTCTTAAAGAAGATGAAGGAGACGGCCGAGCGTCACCTCGGCGAGACGGTCGACCAAGCGGTCATCACCGTCCCGGCCTACTTCAACGACAGCCAGCGCCAAGCCACCAAGGACGCCGGCAGGATCGCCGGGCTGGAAGTCCTGCGCATCATCAACGAGCCGACCGCGGCGTCGCTCGCCTACGGCCTCGACAGGAAGGGTTCGCAGACCATCGCCGTCTACGATCTGGGCGGCGGCACCTTCGACATCTCGATCCTGGAGATCGGCGACGGCGTCTTCGAGGTGAAGTCGACCAACGGTGACACCTTCCTCGGCGGTGAGGACTTCGACAAGCGCCTCATCGATTATATGGCCGACGAGTTCAAGAAAGAGAACGGGATCGATCTCCGCGGCGACAAGCTGGCGCTGCAGCGCCTGAAGGAGGCGGCGGAGAAGGCCAAGATCGAGCTGTCGTCGACGACGCAGACCGAGGTCAATCTGCCGTTCATCACCGCCGATCAGGCCGGCCCGAAGCATCTGACGATGAAGATCACCCGGGCCAAGTTCGAGATGCTGGTCGACGACCTGATCCAGCGCACGATCGAGCCGTGCAAGAAGGCCTTGAAGGATGCGGGCCTGTCGGCGGGCGACATCCAGGACGTCGTGCTGGTGGGTGGCATGACCCGCATGCCGAAGGTGCTGGAGAACGTGAAGCGGTTCTTCGGCCGGGACCCGCACCAGGGCGTCAACCCGGACGAGGTCGTGGCCATCGGTGCGGCGGTGCAGGCCGGCGTGCTCGGCGGCGACGTCAAGGACGTGCTGCTGTTGGACGTGACGCCGCTGTCGCTCGGCATCGAGACCCTGGGCGGGGTGTTCACGCGCATCATCGACCGCAACACCACCATCCCGACGAAGAAGGCGCAGACCTTCTCGACCGCGGAGGACAGCCAGAACGCGGTCACCATCAAGGTCTACCAGGGTGAGCGCGAGCTGGCGGCGCAGAACAAGCCGCTCGGCCAGTTCGATCTGGTCGGCATTCCGCCGGCGCCCAGAGGCGTGCCGCAGATCGAGGTCACCTTCGACATCGACGCCAACGGCATCGTCAACGTCTCCGCCAAGGACAAAGCGACCGGCAAGGAGCAGCAGATCCGCATTCAGGCCTCGGGCGGTCTTTCCGAGGATGACATCGAGCAGATGGTCAAGGATGCGGAGGCGCATGCCGAGGAGGACAAGAAGCGCAAGGAGCTCATCGACGCCAAGAACCAGGCCGACAGCCTGATCTACTCGACCGAGAAGGCGCTCGCCGAGCACGGCGACAAGATCGACGCCGGCGACAAGAGCACGATCGAGGGCGTCGTCGCCGAGCTCAAGAGCGCCGCCGAGGCCGAGGATCTGGAGCAGATCCAGGCCAAGACGCAGGAGCTGGCTTCGGTCTCGATGAAGCTGGGCGAGGCGATGTATCAGTCCGCCGGCGGTGACGAGAGCGGCGGCACCGGTGGCGGCGAGTCCGCCGGCGGTCAGGAGGACGTCGTCGACGCCGACTTCGAAGAGGTCGACGACGACAAGAAGAGGTCCGCCTGAGCGGACGAGCTGCGTAGAGGGCGGGGGGACCGGAGCTTGCTCCGGTCCCTTCGTCATGTCGAGATGATGGGGCAAGGGAACGGCGGAGCATGGCGAAGCGCGACTATTACGAGACGCTGGGGCTCCAGCGGGGGGCGTCGGCCCAGGACATCAAGGGCGCCTACCGCAAGCTCGCCATGCAGTACCACCCGGACCGCAATCCGGGTGACGAGGAGGCCGAGCATCGCTTCAAGGAGATCAACGAGGCTTACGAGGTCCTCAAGGACGACCAGAAGCGCGCGGCCTACGACCAGTTCGGCCACGCCGCCTTCGAGCAGGGCGGCGGTGGCGGCCGTCCCGGCGGCTTCGACTTCGGGAGCTTCGCCGACGTCTTCGACGACCTCTTCGGCGATCTCGGCGGTGGCGGCCGCCGCCGCGGCGCCAACAACCGCGGCGCCGACCTGCGCTACAACCTGACGATCACCCTCGAAGACGCCTTCAACGGCAAGAAGGCACAGCTGCGGGTGCCGACGTCGGTGGCCTGCGAGGCCTGCGGCGGGACCGGCAGCGAGGGCGGGGCCGCGCCGGTGGTGTGCCCGACCTGCCGCGGCATGGGGCGGGTGCGCGCCCAGCAGGGCTTCTTCACCCTCGAGCGGACCTGTCCGACCTGTCAGGGCACCGGGCAGATCATCAAGGACCCGTGCCAGACCTGTCAGGGCACCGGGCGTCAGCAGGAGGAGAAGTCGCTCGCCGTCAACATCCCGGCCGGCGTCGAGGACGGCACCCGCATCCGCCTCGCCGGCGAGGGCGAGGCCGGCCTGCGCGGCGCGCCGCCGGGCGACCTTTACATCTTCATCTCGGTGCAGCCGCACCGGATGTTCCAGCGCCAGGGCCAGGACCTTTTCTGCGAGGTGCCGATCACCTTCGCCACCGCCGCGCTCGGCGGCGAGATCGACGTGCCGACGATCGAGGGCAAGCGCTTGAAGCTCTCGATCCCCACCGGCACCCAGACCGGCCGGCAGTTCCGGGTGCGCGACAAGGGCATGGTCGAACTCCAGGGCAAGCGTCGCGGCGACATGTTCGTCGAGGTGACGGTCGAGACGCCGGTCCACCTCACCAAGCATCAGCAGGAACTGCTCCGCGAGTTCGAGGGCGCCGGCAAGGGCGGCGACACCCACAGCCCGCAGAGCTCCGGTTTCTTCGCCAAGATGAAGGAGCTCTGGGACGACCTGCGCGACTGAGCGCGCGGGCACGGTCGCGAAAAAGGGGGCGCGGCGGTGGTTGTGTCGCGCCGCCGAACGCCTCTGCCGTCGTCGCCACGCGCGGAGGCGAAGGGGGCGAAGATGGCCAACGACCACGTCGCTGGGGGTGGGCGCGCTGGTCGGCGCCGCGGTGCTGGCGGCGACGTCCGCTGCGGCCCAGCAACTGGCGATCTCGTGCGGCGCCGTCGGCCAGGAGCTGAAACTCTGCCGCGACGGCGTCGCCGCTTGGTCGGCGGAGACCCGCATCGCCGTCGACGTCGTCTCGACCCCCAATTCCAGCAGCGAACGCCTCGCACTCTACCAGCAGATGCTGGCCTCCGGCTCCGCCGACATCGACGTCTACCAGATCGACGTCATCTGGCCGGGCATCCTCGGCGCCCATTGCGTCGACCTCGCGCCGGCGTTCGAGCCGGCGACGCTGGACCGCCACTTCCAAACCATCATCGAGAACAACACCGTCGACGGCGAGCTCAAGGCGATCCCGTGGTTCACCGACGCCGGCGTGCTCTACTACCGCCGCGACCTGCTCGAAGCGCGCGGCCACGAGCCGCCGACGACCTGGACGGACATGGCGGCGATCGCGGCGGAGATCCAAGCGGCCGAACGCGCCGCCGGCAACGCACCCATGGTCGGCTACGTCTTCCAGGGCAACGCCTACGAGGGCCTGACCTGCAACGCGCTCGAGTGGATACGTTCCTACGGCGGCGGCCGCATCGTCGACGACGACGGCGCGGTGACGGTCAACAACCCCGACGCCGTCGCCGCGCTCGAGAAGGCGGCGTCGTGGGTCGGCGCGATCACGCCGCAGGGCGTCTTGGCCTATCAGGAGGAGGAGGCGCGCGGCGTCTTTCAGGCCGGCCACGCCGTCTTCATGCGCAACTGGCCCTACGCCTGGGCGCTCGCCAACGCCGAGGACAGCCCGATCAAGGGCAAGGTCGGGGTGAGCGCACTGCCCAAGGGCGGCGCGGACGGCGAGCGCGCGGCCCGCTCGGCGGCTGGAATTCGGCGGTGTAGCGCTATTGCGATATGCGCGAGGAAGCGATCGACCTCGTCACCTTCCTGGCGTCCTACGAGGAGCAGAAGCGCCGGGCGATCGAGGGCGCCTACAATCCGACCATCGCCGCCCTCCACCAAGACGACGGGGTGCTCGCGGCCAACCCGTTCTTCGGCGAGCTTTTCGATAGCTTCGTGAACGCGGTGGCGCGGCCCTCCGACGTCACCGGTGCGCGCTACAACCAGGTCTCCACCGAGTTCCGGAACGCCGCGCACAACACCCTCAACGGCTCGATGAGCGCGGACCGCGCGCTCTCCCAGCTCGAGCGCAAGCTCGAGCGCCAGGCGCGCAGCTGGCGCTGAGCGGCCGTGCGGAGGTCGGCGGTGGCGCAGGCCCAGCGCTCCGAGCTGACCCGTCAGCGCATTCGCAGCGCGTGGCTCTTCCTCACACCGATGATCGTCGTGCTCGTGGCGGTGGCGGG
>CAZCVH010000150.1:0-5270 GCA_964502115.1 uncultured Geminicoccaceae bacterium | reverse complement strand
ACCACCGAGATCTACACTCTTTCCCTACACGACGCTCTTCCGATCTACGGGATCGAAGGCGGCGGGCGCGCGCTTGCGGCGGGGGGCGCGCGCCGGGGCGAACTCGCCGCCGAGCGCCTGCTCCAGCCGCGCGGCGAACTCGGGGTCGCGCTCGGCCTGCTCGGCGACGACCTGCACGAAAGCGTCGAAGCGGCGGCGCAGGGTCAAGGCCGGGCCTCGACCGCGGCCAGGACCTCGCGCGCCAGCCGGGCGTAAGCCTCGCGCGCGCCCTTGTATTTCTGCGCCAGGGTGCGGCCCTCCTTGATGAACTCGGCCGCCGCGGCGAGGTCGGCGGCCTCGGGGATCACGGTGTCGAACACGGGTGGGCCGCGCCCGGCCGCCGCGTCGGCGCGCATCCGCTCGAGCGTGGTCTGGTGCACCTTCACGTTCGAGCGCACCTTGGTGGCGACGACGCCCAAGGGCGCGAGGCGCGCGCCGCTCGACGAGGAGAAGTCGCGCACGCGCTTGGTGATCTGCGCGATGCCGTAGGTGGAGAGCACGTCCGGGATGGTCGGGATCAGATAGCTCTCGGCGATGCGCAGGCCGTTCAGGGTGATCAGGCCCAGATGCGGCGGGCAGTCGATCAGCACCAGGTCGTAGGCCGCGAGCCGGGGCCGGATCGCGCGGCGCAGGATCTCCACCAGCGAATGCACCCCGAAGCGCCTGGGCGAGGCGGTGACCAGGCGGTCCTGCAGGTCGATCAGGTCCAAACTCGACGGCACGAGGTCGAGCGTCGTCGCGCTCTCGACGTCGGAGGCGCGCGCGTGGATGCAGCGCTCGAGCGCGAAGGGCGGCGCGGTCGGCTCGATGGCGCGGCGAAACAGGCTCGCGATCGTCGCGCCCTGGCGGTTGCGCTCCAGCCACGCCGCCTCGCCGATGAGCATGACGGTGGCGTTGGTCTGCGGGTCGAGGTCGACGACGAGCACCTTCTTGGCGTGCTCGCTCGCCAGCGTCTCGGCGAGCGCCACCGTCGTCGTCGTCTTGCCGACGCCGCCCTTCAAGTTGATCACCGCGACGACCCGGGCCATCGGCCTCCCCCTGTTCTTCCTGCGCGGGTGCGACCGTAGCCGGGCGTGACGAGCGGGCCTACCGCCGCGGTCCGGCGACGTCGCCCGTTTGACGCCGGGGCCTTGCGGCGCCACCAAAACGCCGCCATTTTCGCGCTACCCGGGACCTGAGGTTGGAGACGAGGCCCCTGCACCGCGGCGGGCCGACTTGCCATGTTCGAGAACCTGTCCAATCGCCTGAACGAGGTCTTCGACCGCCTCAAGCGGCGCGGCGCGCTCGCCGAGAGCGACGTCGACGCCGCCATGCGCGACGTCCGCGTCGCGCTGTTGGAGGCGGACGTGGCGCTGCCGGTGGTCAAGGACTTCGTCAAGACGATCAAGGAGCGCGCCGTCGGCCAGGAGGTGATCAAGTCGGTCACGCCCGGCCAGATGGTCGTCAAGATCGTCCATGACGGGCTCAAGGAGCTCCTCGGCGGCGAGGCCGTCGAGCTCGCCAAGGCGACCAACCCGCCGCTCGTGATCTTGATGGCCGGCCTGCAGGGCTCCGGTAAGACGACCACCAGCGGCAAGCTCGCCAAGCGCTTTCAGGACAAGGAGCGCAAGAAGGTGCTGGTGGCGTCCTTGGACACCCGCCGCCCGGCCGCCCAGCAGCAGCTCGAAGTGCTGGCGCAGCAGGTCGGCTGCGCGTCTCTGCCGATCAAGGAGGGCCAGGACGCGCTGGCCATCACCGACCGCGCGCTGAAGACCGCCCGCGGCGAGGGCTACGACGTCGTCATCCTGGATACCGCCGGCCGGCTCTCGATCGACGAGGAGCTGATGGCCGAGGTCGCGGCCGTCAAAGACGAGGCGCAGCCGCAGGAAAGCCTTTTGGTCGCCGACGCCATGACCGGCCAGGACGCGGTCAGGACGGCCGCGGCCTTCGACGAGCGCCTCGACGTTTCCGGCATCGTGCTCACCCGCATGGACGGCGACGCCCGCGGCGGTGCGGCCTTGTCGATGCGCCACGTCACCGGCAAGCCGATCAAGCTGGTCGGCACCGGCGAGAAGAGCGACGCCCTCGAGCCCTTCCACCCCGAGCGGGTGGCCTCGCGCATCCTCGGCATGGGCGACGTCGTCTCGCTGGTCGAGAAGGCGCAGGAGAACGTCGACGAGGAGGAGGCCGAGAAGCTCGCCCGCAAGATGCAGAAGGGCAGCTTCTCCCTCGACGACTACAAAAAGCAGATCCAGCAGATCAAGAAGATGGGCGGGATGAAGGGCCTGATGGGCATGATGCCCGGGGTCAAGAAGATCCAAAAACAGCTGGGTGAGGCCAACATGGACGAGCGCATCCTCGTCCGTCAGGCCGCGATCATCGATTCGATGACGCCGAGGGAGCGCAAGAACGTCAAGCTCCTGGGGGCGTCCAGGAAGCGCCGCATCGCCGCCGGCTCCGGCACCAGCGTGCAGGACGTCAACAAGCTCCTGAAGCAGTATCAGGACATGCAGACGATGATGAAGCGCATGAAGAAGATGGGCAAACGCGGCATGCCGCCGGGCGGCCAACTCCCGCCCGAGCTGATGCCGCGCTGATCACCGTATCCGAGCGAGCCAATCCGAACGAAAGGAACCGCAACCGCATGGCCGTCTCCATCCGCCTCGCCCGCGGCGGCGCCAAGAAGCGCCCCTACTACCGCATCATCGTCGCCCACAGCCGGTCGCCGCGCGACGGGCGCATTCTGGACCGCGTCGGCACCTACAACCCGCTGTTGCCCAAGGACCATCCCGAGCGCGTCGTGATCGACGAGGACAAGGTCAAGCGCTGGCTGGAGCACGGCGCGCAGGCGAGCGACCGGGTCGCCCGCTTCCTCGACGTCAAGGGCATCGTGCCCGGTGCCACCCGCAAGCGCGGCACCGGCAAGCGCGCCGCCGAGATCGCCGCCAAGAAGGCCGAGGCCGAAGCGTCGGCCTGAGCCGCTTCGGTGAGCGCATGGCGGCACGACGGGTCTGTCTGGGGGTGATCACCGGCGCGCACGGCGTGGGCGGCGAGGTCAAGGTGCGCCCCTTCACCGCCGAGGCGGAGGCGCTCGACGCCTACGGCGAGGTCGAGAACGCCGCCGGCGACCGCCGCTTCGCCCTCACCGTCGAACGGGTGAGCGCCAAGGGCGTCATCGTGCGCATCGCCGGCGTCCGCGATCGCGACGCCGCCCTCGCCCTGCGCGGCACCGAGCTCTGGCTCGAGCGCGACCGCTTGCCCGAACCCGCCGACGACGAGTGGTACGTCGACGACCTCGCGGGGCTGCGGGTGGTCGACACCGACGGCGCGCCCCTCGGCCGGGTGCGCGCGGTGGTCGACCACGGCGGCGGCGACGTCGTCGAGATCCTCGCCGACGACGGCCGCGAGCTGGTCGTGCCCTTCACCCGCGCCCACGTCCCCGAGGTCGACCTCGCCGCCGGCCGGCTGGTCGTGGCCGCGCCCGAATGGGTCGAGGCGGGAGAGCGATCGTGAGCTGGCGGGCGACGGCGCTCACCCTCTTTCCGGAGATGTTTCCGGGACCGCTCGGGCACTCGCTCGCCGGGCGCGGGCTGGAGACCGGGGCCTGGGCGCTCGACACCGTGCGCCTGCGCGACTTCGCGCCCGACCGCCACCACAGCGTCGACGACACCCCCTTCGGCGGCGGCGCCGGCATGGTCCTGCGCCCGGACGTGGTCGGCGCCGCGCTCGACGCGGTCCCCGCCGACGACCGGCCGCGGCTGGCGCTCACCCCGCGCGGGCGCCCGCTCGATCAGGCCCGCGTCGAGGCGCTTGCCGCCGCGCCCGGCGTCGTGGTTCTATGCGGCCGCTTCGAGGGGATCGACGAGCGCGTCTTTCGGACGCGGGACCTCGACGAGGTGAGTCTCGGCGATTTCGTGCTCTCGGGCGGCGAGCCGGCGGCGATCGCGTTGCTCGACGCCTGCGTGCGGCTGTTGCCGGGCGTCGTCGGCGCGACGGCGAGCCTCGCCGAGGAGAGTTTCGCCGCGGGCCTTTTGGAGTATCCGCAGTACACGCGACCGCGGGTGTTCGAGGGCCTGGAGGTGCCGGCGGTGTTGCTCTCGGGCCATCACGCGCGTATCCGCGCGTGGCGGCGCGAGCAGTCCGAACGCATCACCCGCGAGCGCCGCCCGGATCTCTGGGCGCGCGTCGCGGGCGATGGCGTCTCCGCCTGAGGGCGACGGGACGAACGCGGATCAAGGTGGACGAGGTGGCGCGGGCGCGGCACGCGGCGCGCCGGCGGGAAAGGACGGAACGATGAACGTCATCGAGCAGCTCGAACAGGAGGAGATCGGCCGCCTCTTGGCGCAGCGCCCGGTACCCGACTTCCAGGCCGGCGACACGCTGCGCGTCAACGTCAAGGTGGTCGAGGGCTCGCGCGAGCGCGTGCAGGCCTTCGACGGGGTGTGCATCGCGCGGCGCAACCGCGGCATCAACTCCGCCTTCACCGTCCGCAAGATCAGCTACGGCGAGGGCGTCGAGCGCGTCTTCCCGCTCTACAGCCCGCGCATCGATTCGATCCAGGTGCTGCGGCGCGGCCGGGTGCGCCGCGCCAAGCTCTACTATCTGCGCGGCCGACGCGGTAAGTCCGCCCGCATCCCCGAGCGTACCGACCAGCGCCCGAGCAAGGGCGGCCGGCCGGGCGCGAAGGCCGCCGAGTGACCACCGCAGCGCGATCACGGAGGGCAGGATGAGCGACCCGCGGACGCTGTTCGACAAGATCTGGGACAGCCACGTCGTCGATCATGCCGACGACGGGTCGTGCCTGCTCTACATCGACCGCCACCTGGTCCACGAGGTCACCAGCCCGCAGGCCTTCGAAGGGCTGCGGCAGACCGGCCGGTCGGTGCACCGCCCCGAGGCCACGCTCGCCGTCGTCGACCACAACGTGCCGACCGACCCCGACCGCATCCACGGTATCAAGGATGCGACCTCGCGCCTCCAGATCGAGGCGATGATCGAGAACGCCCGTGCGTTCGGGGTCGAGCTCTACGACGTCCGCGATCTGCGCCAGGGCATCGTCCACATCGTCGGCCCCGAGCAGGGCTTCACCCTGCCCGGCACGACGATCGTCTGCGGCGACAGCCACACCTCGACCCACGGCGCTTTCGGCGCGCTCGCCTTCGGCATCGGCACCTCCGAGGTCGAGCACGTGCTGGCGACCCAGACGCTGGTGCAGAAGCGGCCGAAGAACATGCGCATCAGCGTCGACGGCG
>CAZCVH010000149.1:0-5307 GCA_964502115.1 uncultured Geminicoccaceae bacterium | reverse complement strand
CCAGCAATCGCTCGAGGTCGTCCGTCGCCGCATCGACGAGCTCGGCACCCGCGAGCCGACGATCCAGCGCCAGGGCGAGGACCGCATCCTGTTGCAGGTCCCGGGCGAGCGCGATCCGGCCGCGCTCCGCCGTCTGCTGGGCCAGACCGCGCAGCTCACCTTCCACATGGTCGACATGGGGACCTCGCCGTCGGAGGTGCGCGGTGGGGACGCTTCGGCCGGGCTGATGGTGGTGCCGTCCGCCGAGATGACCGAGCAGGGCGAGCCCGTGAACGAGTGGGTCCTGCGGCGCCGGGTCGAGCTCTCGGGCGAGAACCTCACCGACGCGCAGGCGAGCTTTCAGGACAACCAACCGGTCGTCTCCTTCCGTTTCGACACCGAAGGCGCGCGCAAGTTCGCGGACATCACGAGCGAAAACGTCGGCCGGCTGTTCGCCATCGTGCTCGACGACGAGGTCATCTCGGCACCGCGCATCCAGGAGCCGATCACCGGCGGCAGCGGCGTCATCAGCGGCGACTTCACCGTGCAGGAGGCCAACGAGCTCGCGCTGCTGCTGCGCTCGGGTGCGTTGCCCGCACCGCTGACGGTGCTCCAGGAGCGCACCGTCGGCCCCGATCTCGGCGCCGACATGGTGGCCGCCGGCGAGATCGCCGGCATCATCGGCCTGCTTCTCGTCGCCGGTTTCATGATCGCCTATTACGGCACCTTCGGGGTCGCGGCGGTGATCGCACTCGGCGTCAGCCTCGTGCTGATCGCGGCGGCGCTCTCCACCCTCGGCGCGACGCTGACGCTGCCCGGCATCGCCGGAATCGTTTTGACCGTCGGCATGGCCGTCGACGCCAACGTCTTGATCTTCGAGCGCATCCGCGAGGAGGCCAAGAACGGCCGCGGCCCGATCGGCGCCATCGACGCCGGCTTTCGCGGGGCCGTCCGCACCATCGTCGACGCCAACGTCACGACGCTGATCGCGGCGTTGCTGCTGTTTCAGTTCGGCTCCGGGCCGGTGCGCGGCTTCGCCGTCACGCTCGCCATCGGCATCTTGAGCTCGATGTTCACCGCCATGATGGTCACCCGTCTGTTGGTGAGCCTGTGGTACCAGCGGACCCGCCCGAAGGCGCTGCCGCTTTGATCACCTCCGCCGCGGGATAGTCGCTTTGCGCACCATCCGCTTCTTGCGAGAGACGCCGAGTTTCGCCTTCCTGCGTTGGCGCCGGCCGGCGGCGATCGCCTCCGGCGTGCTCGCCCTCCTTTCGCTGGTTCTGGCCTTCACCGTCGGGCTCAACCTCGGCATCGACTTCCGCGGCGGCACCGTGATGGAGGTGCGCACGCCCGCGCCCGTGGACCTGAGCGAGCTGCGCGCCGAGCTCGGCGGTCTCGGGCTCGGCGAGGTGGCGTTGCAGGAGTTCGGCTCGCCCAACGACGTGCTGATCCGGATCGAGCAGCAGCGCGCCGACGGCGGCGCCGGCGCTGACGCCCTCGCCGTCGAGACGGTGAAAGAGCGTCTGATCGCGCGCTACGGCGAGGAGGTCAGCTTCCGCCGCACCGAATTCGTCGGCCCCAAGGTCTCCGACGAGCTCTTCAACGCCGGTATCATGGCGGTGTCACTCTCCCTGGTCGCCATCCTGATCTATGTCTGGTTCCGCTTCGAATGGCAGTTCGGCGTCTGCGCGGTGTTGGCCTTGGCCCACGACGTCGTGTTGACTGTCGGGCTGTTCTCGGTGACCCGGCTGGAGTTCAACCTCGCCACCGTGGCGGCGTTGTTGACCATCGTCGGCTATTCGCTGAACGACACCGTCGTCGTCTTTGACCGGGTACGCGACAATCTGCGCAAATATAAGCGGCTGCCCTTGCCCGAGCTCTTGAACAAGAGCCTCAACGAGAACCTGTCGCGCACCCTGGTCACCAGCGTGACGACGTTGTTGGCGCTGGCGGCGTTGCTCGTCATCGCGGGCGGGGCGATCCGCGGCTTCACCGTGGCGTTGATCTGGGGCGTGTTGATCGGCACCTACTCGTCCCTGTACATCGCCACGCCGGCGCTCTTGGCGTTGAACTTGCGGCGCGAGAGCGCCACCGAGGCGCCGGAGGCCGAACCCGCCAATTGAGCCCACCAGCCGGGAGAGGGCCCGTGGAGATCAACCCGCTGCGCGCCGGCGACCGGCTCACCGTCGAGGGCTACGGCCCCGGCACCTTCAAGGTCGCCGGCGGGGAAGTCGCCGGTTCGATGCTGATCCGCGCCGAGCGCTTCGATCCCTGGCCGGTCGACGACCTGCAGACCATCGACGCCGCCGGGCGTGAGCCGCTGACGGCGCTCGCCGGCGAGATCGACGTGCTGATCCTCGGCACCGGCGCCACCCTGACGGCGCCGGCGCCGGAGCTACGCCGCGAGCTGCGGGCGGTCGGGATCGGCGTCGAGATCATGAACACCCCGGCGGCGTGCCGGACCTTCAACATTCTCGTCGCCGAGGGCCGGCGGGTCGCCGCCGCGGTGGTGGCGATGCCGGCGGGCTGAGCGGCCGCGCCCGGCCGCCCGCCCGCCGTCGCGGTGCGCCCCGGTGCGGTCGGCGATGTCCGGCCGGTGGGTCGTGAACCGCAAGTGCACCGGCGCGATCGGAGCGGTCAGCTCGGATGGCGTCGATCGTGCACGAGCTCCCGGCAAGCGTGCCGCTGCCCGAGGCCGCCCCGTCGCCGCCCTGCGCCAAGCGTCCCGTGCGCCCGGCCACCGCCGCCGGCGGGTGGCCGGTGAGCGCGGTGAACCGGTCGTCGGCCAGATGACGGGGCACCGCGATCCGCATCGGCGGCGCCCTCACGCGTGGCGACCGGCCGCGTCAGGCCGCGGCCGGGTTCTGGGCGACGACTTCCTCGGCGATCTTGTCGGGCACGACCTCGAGCCGATCGCGCGTCCATTCGAAAAAGCCGACCCCCTGCGTCTGCGAGCGCAGGTTGATCACCAGGTCGGTCATCTCGCTGTGGGGCAGGTGCACCTTGACCACGTCCCAGCCCGGCCAGTTCGCCTTGGGCTCGAAGCCGAGGATCTGGCCGCGCTTTTGGGTGACGAGTTGGAGCACCTTCGAGGTGTGCTCGCTGGGCACCGAGACCGTGACCTCGTCGATGGGCTCCAGGAGCACCGGGGCGCAACGCGGCAGGCCGTCCTTGAGGGCGAGCGCCACCGCCATCTTGAAGGCCATCTCGGAGCTGTCGACGGAATGGTACTGGCCGTCGGTGAGCGTCACCGCGACGTCCACGACCGGAAAGCCGAGCGCTCCCTTCTGGAGGAAGTCGCGCGCGCCTTCCTCCACCGCGGGGATGTACTGCTTCGGCACGGCGCCCCCGACGATCCGGTTCTCGAACAGGAAGCCCTCGCCGCGGTCGAGCGGGCGGATGTCGATCTTGACGTCGCCGAACTGGCCGTGTCCGCCCGACTGCTTCTTGTGGCGGCCGTGGGCCGAGGCCGACTTGCGGATGGTCTCGCGGTAGGGGGTCGCCGGACGGCTGCCGGTGACCGTCAGCTTGTATTTCGAGAACAACCGCTCCAGCGCCAGCTTGACGTGGACGTCGCCCTGGCCCCAGAGCAGCGTCTGGCGTAGCTCCGGATCGGATTCGACCGCGAGGCTCGGATCCTCCTCGGTGAGCTTGGCGAGCGCGGCGGAGAGCTTGACCTCGTCGGCGCGGTTCTCCGGGCGGATGGCGAGGGCGTACATCGGCGCCATCATCGGCGCGGTGGGCAAGGCCGGCGCCTCGCCTTTGGTGGTGAGTGCCTGGCCGGTGGTGGCGTCCTCGAGCCGTCCGAGGCCGACGATGGCGCCGGTCGGCGCCTCGCCGACGCTCTTCTGCTCGCCGCCGACGAGGTGGAAGACGCCGGACAGCCGATTGCCGCCGAGTGTCATGCCGTCCTTGACCGGACCGCGCCACACCCGCACCAGCGAGAGCTTGCCGGCGTGCGCCTGGTGCACCGTCTTGAGCACCTGGACGACCGGCGGTCCCTCGGCGTCGAGGCCGAGGCGCCGGGCCGCCACCTCGGCCATCGGAGCCTCGCGCTCGAGCGCTTCGAGGAGCCGGCGGATGCCCATGTCCTGTTCGGCGATGCCCATGAACACCGGCACCACCTGATCGGCCCCGAGCGTCTTTTGGAGGTCGCGCAGGACCTGCTCGGTCGGCGGCTCCTGGTCCTCCAAGAGCGCCTCGAGCAGATCGTCGTCGAAGTCGGCGAGGGTCTCGAGCATCTCGGCGCGCGCCAGCTGCTCGCGCTCGCGGTAGTCCTCCGGCAGCACGATCCGGGAGGACGCTCGGCCCGGCTGGTACTGGTAGGCCTGCTCCGTCAGAAGATCGACGTAGCCGACGAGGCTCTCACCGCGGCCGATGGCGTACTGGTGCGGCACCACGGGCCGGGCGCTCACCATCCGGATCGCGTCCAACAGATCGCGATAGCGCTGATCCGAGCGGTCCATCTTGTTGATGAAGACCACGTGCGGGATGTCGAGCGAATCGAGCAGGTGCAGAAACGGCGCGGCGGCGATCATGCGCTCGCCGACGGGCTCGACCACCACGATGGCGAGGTCGACCCCCGGCAGCACGTTGCGGCCCTCCTGGGCCAACTCGACGGCACCCGGGGTGTCCAGAAAGGTGAGCTCGACGTCGTCGTGCACGACGTGGGCCGCGGTGACCTCGGTGGTCATCTGGCGCGCCCTGGCCTCGGCGCTGGGGTCGCCGACGACGAACCCGTCGTTGGCGCGACCGCGGCGCGACACGGCGCCGGCGACGAACGCCAGGCTCTCCAGCAGCGTCGTCTTGCCGCTGCCGGCGGGGCCGACCAGGGCTACGTTGAGCGTCCGGTTAGGTCCGTCCATCGGCCAACCTCCCTAGTTCGTTGACAGCCGCCTCGCGCCGCGCCGTCCGGCCGGGCGCGCGAGGCGCGCTCGGTCGCCGATCACGGGTTGGCCCGACAGGCTGCAACGCCGCTTCGAGGCAGGCAAGTGCGCTCGCCCCTTGCGGACCTTCGCCTTTTGGAGTGTCTGAGGGGATATGAGCCGCGGGCGGGGAGGGTGCCGTGGACTGCCGTCAGATCGACCGCCTGCTCGAGGCCAATCTCGAAGGGCGGCTGAGTGGGTTCGAGCGCATGGCCCTGCGCCAGCATTTGAAGAGCTGCCGAGCCTGTCGGGCCAAGGTCGACGCCATGACGGCGTTCTCCGAACGCGTGGAGAAGACGCTCGCCGGGGCCGAAGGGCCCGATTGGCGGCGGCTGGCGCCGCCGGCGACGCCGAAGCCGGCGCCGCCGGCGGACACCGCCACGCCTCGGCCCGGCGCCGCAGA
>CAZCVH010000148.1:0-5310 GCA_964502115.1 uncultured Geminicoccaceae bacterium | reverse complement strand
GGAGGCGCTCGACCCGTCCTTCAAGACCTACGCCGCGACCGTGGTCGACAACGCCAAGGCGCTCGCCGGCGCGCTGGTCGAGGGCGGGCTCGCTCTCACCACCGACGGGACCGACAACCACATGGTGCTGGTCGACCTGCGCCCGAAGGGGGTGACCGGCAAGGCCGCCGACGCCGCGCTCGAGCGCGCCGGCATCACCTGCAACAAGAACGCCGTGCCGTTCGACCCCGAGCCGCCGGCGGTGACCTCGGGGGTGCGGCTGGGCACGCCGGCGGGCACCACCCGCGGCTTCGGCGCGGCCGAGTTCCGCGAGGTCGGCCGGCTCATCGTCAAGGTCGTCGACGGCCTGGCGGCGAACGGCGAGGCGGCCAACGGCACGGTCGAGCGCGAGGTCAAGGCCGACGTCGAGGCCTTGTGCCGGCGCTTTCCGATCTACCCCGAGCTCGGCTGAGCCGTGATCGCGCTCGCCGTCAAGCGGCGGCGCCTGCCCGGGCGGTGGGCGCCGGTCGCCTTCGGCTTTCTGCTTTCCGGGCTGATGTCGCTGGTGGTCAGCGGCATCAGCACCGTCAAGGCCGGCGGCCTCGAGCCCGGCGTGGTCGGCGGCTGGATGGACGCCTGGCTGAGCTCGTGGGCGGTCGCCTTTCCGACCGTGCTGGTCGTCGCCCCGCTGGTGCGCCGTCTGGTCGCCCGCATCAGCGACGCCTGATGCGCTGTCCCTTCTGCGGCGCCGAGGACAGCCAGGTGAAGGACAGCCGGCCCGTCGAGGACGGCACCGGCATCCGCCGGCGCCGCCAGTGCGGGGCCTGCGGCGCGCGCTTCACCACCTTCGAGCGGGTCCAGCTGCGCGACATCACGGTGGTGAAGAAGGACGGCCGGCGCGTGCCCTTCGACCGCGACAAGCTCGCCCGCTCGATCGCCATCGCCACGCGCAAGCGCGGCGTCGACCCCGAGCGCATCGAGCGCGTCGTCACCGCCATCGTGCGGCGCATCGAGACCTCGGGCGAGAGCGAGATCCGCACCGCGACCCTGGGCGATCTCGTCCTCGACATCCTGAAGGAGCTCGACGAGGTCGCCTATGTCCGGTTCGCGAGCGTCTACAAGGATTTCGCCAACGCCCGCGACTTCGAGGCCTTCATCCGCGAGCTCGACCGGCGCGACGCCGAGGACGAGATCCCGCCGCGCCCGCTGCCGCCCGACCCGCAGACGCGGTGAGGCTTCGCCTTTTGAGGGGGCGCGATCATGGTCGACCTTAAAAAAATTGCGTATTACGTTACCGCCTAGCGTAGATTTTCAATTAAGGGGTGAGCGTTCCGGCGCCGACCCCGCCGGGTAGGAGATCCTCCATGACGACGACCTCGAGCTGGCGCCGCGCCCGAGCCGCCGCGACCGCCCTTCCCTTGCTGCTCGCCCTGGCGCCGGCGAGCGCGTTCGCCCAGAGCGCGGAGCCGGCGATGCTGCTGCCCCCCGACGCGCGGGCGGGCGAATGCTACGCCCGGGTCTGGGTGCCGGAGGTCTATCAGACCCGGAGCGAGGAGGTGCTGCGCCAGGAAGCCTACGAGGTCGTCGAGGTCGTGCCGGCGCAATACGAGACGGTCGAGGAGCAGGTGCTGGTCAAGGAGGCGACCACCCGCCTCGAGGTCGTCCCCGCCGAGTACGAGACCGTCGAGGAAGAGGTCCTCGTCAAGCCGGCGGAGCTGCGCTTCGAGGTGGCGCCGCCGGCCTTCGCCACGGTCGACGAAGAGATCCTCGTCCAGGAAGCCCACACCACCTGGAAGATCGGCCGCGGCCCGATCGAACGCATCGACACCGCGACGGGCGAGATCATGTGCCGGGTCGACGTCCCGGCCGAATACGCCAGCGTCGAGAAGACGGTGGTCGAGAGCCCGGTGGCCATCACCGAGGTCGAGGCCCCGGCCGAGTACGTCACGGTCGAAAAGGAGGTGGTGGTCGAGCCGGCGCGCACCGTCGAGGTCGAGGTTCCCGCCGAATACCGCACGGTCGAGGTGCAACGGCTCGTCGCTCCGGCCGAGACGGTGCGGACCAAGGTCCCGGCCGAGTACGACGTGGTCGAGCGCACGGTGAAGGTGAGCGACGGGCAGCTGGAGTGGCGCTCGATCCTGTGCGAGACCAACACCACGCCCGACGTCATCCGCCGGCTGCAGACCGCCCTCGACGAGGCCGGCTACGACGCCGGGCCGGTCGACGGCTCGCTCGGCTACATGACCCGGCGCGCGGTCGAAGCGTTCCAGCGCGACAACGACCTGCCGACCGGTGAGTTGACGATGGAGACGCTCGAGACGCTCGGCGTCATGCCGCAGCCGTCCTCCAGCATCTGAGCCCGCGCCCGGTGCGGCGTCGCGCGACGGCGTCGCACCGCCGCCGCGCCGGGAACCGGGCGCCGCGCGCCGCCGTTGGCACCTCGACCTCGACAGCGGAGCGCGCGATGATCCACGTGGTGGCGTATCTCACGACCGCGGTCGTGTTCCTCGCGGTGGACGCGGTCTGGCTCGGGTTCGTCGCCCGCGATTTCTACGCCGCGCGGCTCGGCGCGATGTTGAAGAGCCCGCCCGATCTCGCCGTCGCCGCCGGTTTCTACGCCGTCTACGTCGTCGGCATCGTCATCTTCGCGGTGGCGCCGGCGCTGGCGGCGGATGCCTGGCGCACGGCGCTGGTCAAGGGCGCGCTCTTCGGCTTTTTCGCCTACGCCACCTACGACCTCACCAACCTCGCCACGCTCGAGGGCTGGCCGGTGACGGTGAGCGTGGTCGACGTGGTCTGGGGCACCGGGCTCACCGGCGGCTCGGCGCTGATGGGCTTCGTTTTGACCAAACGACTGGTCGGCGCCGGCTGAGGCCCCTACCAACTCGACGCCACCCCTCGGCTTTGGCACGTTCCGGCGATCCATCGCCGGATCCATGAACGCTGGGAGCACACCCATGGTCCAAGTCGCCTGGCTCGGCCACAGCGCCGTGCACGTGAAGGGGAGCGGGCTCGACATCCTGATCGACCCGTTCTTCACCGGAAACCCGACCTATCCCGAGGGCTACGCCGACAAGCTCGCCAAGGTCGACGCGATCGTCTTGACCCACGGTCACGAGGATCACCTCGGCGACACCCTCGATCTCGCCAAGCGCTTCGACGCCACCATCGTGGCGATGTACGAGATCGCGATGTGGGCCGGCGCCCAGGGCTTCGAGAAGCTCGAGCCGATGAACATCGGCGGCACCATCGCCATGGGCCCCGCCAAGTTCTCCATGGTCCAAGCGCTGCACAGCTCGGCCTTCATGAAGGACGGCGAGCCGGTGACGATGGGCGATCCGGCCGGCTACGTCGTCAAGATCGACGGCAAGTCGGTCTACCACCTCGGCGACACCGAGCTCTTCTCCGACATGACGCTGATCCAGCGCATCCACCAGCCCACGCTCGGCTTCGTGCCGATCGGCGACCGCTTCACGATGGGACCGGAGACCGCGGCGATCGCGGTCAACGAGCTGTTGTCGCTCGACACCGTCATCCCGGTGCACTGGGGCACCTTCGATCTGCTCTCGGGCACGCCCGCGCAGTTCAAGCCGCTGGTCGAGCGCTCGACCGTGCTGACCCCGAAGGCGGGCGAGCTGATCGAGCTCTGATCGGTCCGACCGGCGCGCCGTCGAGCGCGCGCCGGTCGCCACCGCCGCCACCCCGTCGCGCCCCACCGCCCTGCCCACAGCTGGAGCGGGCGCCGGCGCAGGCGAAGCCGGCGCAGGCGAAGGCGGCGCGATCTCAAGCCGCCGCGGGGAGCCCCTCGCCGAGATCCCACCACAGCCCGGCCATCAGTTGCAGCCCCTCGCGCATCAGCCCGGGCAGCACGTGCTCGTCGGTGTCGTGCTGGCGGCAGCCGGCGTAGGAGTGCGGCACCCACAAGGTCGCCAGCCCGAGCGTTTCGGCGAAGACCGCGTTGGGCAGCGAGCCGCCGAGATTGGGCAGCAGCACCGCCGGCTTGCCGGTGGTGCCCTCGATCGAGGCCGCCGCCCAGCGCACCAGCGGGTGCTGCGGCGACAGCCGGGTCGCCGCCATCGCCTCGTGCGCAACGATCGCGACCTCCTCGAAGCCGCGCTCGTCGAGATGGGCGCGCAGGATCGGCACGATCTGGTGCGGCTCGAGCGGCGGCACGAAGCGCAGGTGGCAGCGGGCCTCGGCGCGCGGCGGGATCGCGTTGGCGGGCCTGGCCGGATCGCCGCAGGTGAACGCCAGCACCTCGAAGCTCGGCCAGGCGTAGAGCTTCTCGCCCGGCATCAAGGCGGGCTCGCCCCAGGCGGGATCGATCTCCGGCATGTCGGCACCGGTCCCCACCGGCAGGTCGCGCACGGCGTGGCCGACATCGACCGGGATCTCGCCCGGGCGCCAGCCGGTGACGCGGATCTGTCCGAAGCGCGAGACGATCGCGGCGAGGGCGTGGGTGAGGACGATGCCGGGATTGGCCAAAAGGCCGCCCCAATTGCCGGAATGATGGCCGGCCCGGCGCAGCTCGCAGACGAGATCGAAGTTCATCACCCCGCGCGAGCCCATGAACAACGTCGGTCTCGCGGCGGCGAGCCGGGGACCGTCGGAGGCCAGGAGGAGGTCGGCCGCGAGCGCCTCGCGCTGGCCCGCGCAGAACGCGGCGAGCCCGGGCGAGCCCGCCTCCTCGCCCATCTCGATCAGCCACACCGCGTTGAAGCCGAGCCGGCCGCGGGTCGCCAGCACCGCCTCCAGCGCCATCAGGTTCACCAGGTGCTGGCCCTTGTTGTCGGCGGTGCCGCGGCCGTACCAGCGGTCGTCGCGCGCGGTGAGCCGCCAGGGCGCGAGCCCGTCGGACCAACGCTCGTCGTAGCCGCGGATGACGTCGCCGTGGCCGTAGCTCAGCACCGTCGCCAGGCCGTCGGCCTCGTGGCGGCGGGCGAGCAGAAAACGGCCCGGATGGCCGCTCGGATTGGCGTGCAACGTGCAGGCGAAGCCGAGGGCCTCCAAGCGCGGGACCATCGCGCCCGTGAGATAGCGCTCGAGCTCGGCCGGCTCGCCGGCGCCCTGGCTCTCGCTGCGATAGGTCACGAGATCGGCCAGTGCCGCCAGGTAGCGACCGTCGTCGAAGGCGCCGGCGGCGGCGGCCACCGCGTCCGCGCGCGTGCTCACCGCCGCCCTCCGCGCCCACGCGCCGGCGCCGGCCGATCCCGCCGTTCCCGCATCGCCGCACCCCCCGTCCGACACCGCCACGAACCGGTCGCGCCGGCTAGAGCGCATCCCACCAAGGCGGACCCACCCGCGCACCCCGCCCGGCCACCCGGGGCATCA
>CAZCVH010000147.1:0-5339 GCA_964502115.1 uncultured Geminicoccaceae bacterium | reverse complement strand
CTCGCGCCGACGAGCGCGGACGGGCGTCGGGGTGACCGCGACCTTGCGCGGCCGCGCTGCGCGATCACACGCGCGTCGGGCCGCCGCCTCGAGATCGGGCCGCCACCGACGGAGAGGAGGCGGGCCCCGGCGCAGGCGCGTCTCGGCCACGGCGGTCGTGAGGGGCACCACGGCGCGTCGACGGTCGGGCGCGCCAGCGCATTAGAGCGCATCCCACTTGGGCCGAGCCACCCGCACGCCCCGCCCGACCACCCGGGGCATCATGCTGGTGGGCGGCCGGGCGGGGTGTGCGGGTGGCTCGGGTCCACGTCGACGGGACGCGCTCCAGCCACCTTCCACCAACGCCGCGTGTTAGACTCGTGCCGCGTCCCGGTCGCGCCGACCCGAGCCGGCCGAGGCGCCGGACGAGGCGTGGCCGCCGTTGAACGCGCAGACCTGCACAATTCTTGTGCAGCGACGGATTGCTGCCCATATACCCGACGTGCCGCGCGGATGCCGCACGCGGGTTCGGCGCGAGCGCTCGCCGCCACGGGAGCCAGGAGAGACACGATGCAGTTCGAGCAATACACCGACCGCGCCAAGGGGTTCGTCCAGTCCGCACAAGGGCTGGCCTTACGCGAGGGTCACCCGCAGCTGCTGCCGGTGCACCTGTTGAAGGTGCTGTTGGACGACCAGCAGGGCTTCGCCATGCAGCTGATCCGCGCCGCCGGCGGTGACGCCCAGGCCGCCCAGTCGCAGGTCGAGCACGCCGTCGCCAAGCTGCCGCAGGTCTCGGGCGCCGGGGCGTCGGGACCGTCGCTCGCCCCCGCCCTCGCCCGCGTCTTCGCGCAGGCCGAGCAGGCCGCCGAGAAGGCCGGCGACCAGTACGTCACGGTCGAGCGCCTGCTGCAGGCGCTCACCCTCGGCGACGACCACGACGCCGCCAAGATCCTCAAAGCCGCGGGCGTGACCCCGCAGAACCTCGAGCAGGCCATCGCCGAGGTCAGGAAGGGCAAGACCGCCGACAGCGCCGGCGCGGAGGAGAGCTATCAGGCGCTCGAGAAGTACACCCGCGACTTCACCGCGCTCGCCCGCGACGGCAAGCTCGACCCGGTCATCGGCCGCGACGAGGAGATCCGCCGCGTCGTCCAGGTCCTCTCGCGGCGCACCAAGAACAACCCCGTGCTCATCGGCGAGCCCGGCGTCGGCAAGACCGCCATCGCCGAGGGGCTGGCACTGCGCATCGTCAACGGCGACGTCCCCGAGTCCTTGCGCGACCGCAAGCTGTTGACACTCGATCTCGGCGCCCTGATCGCCGGCTCGAAGTATCGCGGCGAGTTCGAGGAGCGCTTGAAGGCGCTGTTGCAGGAGATCGCCCACAGCGAGGGCGAGATCGTGCTCTTCATCGACGAGCTCCACACGCTGGTGGGTGCCGGCAAGGCCGAGGGGGCGATGGACGCCTCCAACATGCTGAAGCCGGCGCTGGCGCGCGGTGAGCTGCACTGCATCGGTGCGACCACGCTCGACGAGTACAGAAAGCACGTCGAGAAGGACGCCGCCCTGGCGCGGCGCTTTCAGCCGGTCTTCGTCTCCCAGCCCAACGTCGAGGACACGGTCTCGATCCTGCGCGGGCTCAAGGAGAAGTACGAGGTCCATCACGGCGTGCGCATCGCCGACGCGGCGATCGTCGCCGCGGCGACGCTGTCGGATCGCTACATCACCGACCGCTTTTTGCCCGACAAGGCGATCGACCTCGTCGACGAGGCGGCCGCGCGCAAGCGCATGGCGATCGACAGCAAGCCCGAGGAGCTCGACGAGCTCGACCGCCGCATCCTGCAGCTGCAGATCGAGCGCGAGGCCTTGAGGAAGGAGACCGACGAGGCGTCGAAGGCGCGGCTCGAGCGGCTCGAGCACGAGCTCTCCGAGCTCGAGCAGGAGAGTGCCGAGAAGACCGCCGCCTGGCAGGCCGACAAGAGCCGCCTCGCCTCCGTCCAGGAACTCAAAGAGGAGCTCGACAAGGCCAGGAACGAGCTCGCCATCGCCCAGCGCAAGGGCGATCTCGGCAAGGCCGGCGAGCTCGCCTACGGCACCATCCCCGAGCTCGAGCGCAAGCTGCAGCGGGCCGACGAGACCGAGGCGCAGTCGCTCGACGAGGAGGCCGTCGTCGCCGAGGACGTCGCCTCCATCGTCTCGCGCTGGACCGGCGTGCCGGTCGACAAGATGCTCGAGGGCGAGCGCGAGAAGCTCTTGCACATGGAAGAGCAGCTGCGCCGCCGCGTCGTCGGCCAGGAGCCGGCGCTGGAGGCCGTCTCCACCGCCGTGCGCCGCGCCCGCGCCGGCCTGCAGGAGCCCAACCGCCCGATCGGCTCGTTCCTCTTCCTCGGCCCCACCGGCGTCGGCAAGACCGAGCTCACCAAGTCCTTGGCCGACTTCCTCTTTGACGACGAGCAGGCGCTGCAGCGCATCGACATGTCGGAGTACATGGAGAAGCACTCGGTCGCCCGGCTCATCGGCGCGCCCCCGGGCTATGTCGGCTACGACGAGGGCGGCGCCCTGACCGAGGCGGTGCGCCGGCGCCCCTATCAGGTCGTGCTGTTCGACGAGATCGAGAAGGCGCACCCGGACGTCTTCAACGTCCTGTTGCAGGTCTTGGACGACGGCCGGCTCACCGACGGCCAGGGCCGCACCGTCGACTTCGCCAACACGCTGATCGTCATGACATCCAACCTCGGCTCGGAATATCTCGCGGCCCTGTCCGAGGGCGCGAAGGCCGAGGACGCCCGCGAGCAGGTGATGGAGGTCGTGCGCGCCAGCTTCCGCCCCGAGTTCCTCAACCGGCTCGACGAGATCATCCTGTTCAACCGGCTGGGCAAGGAGGACATGGCGGGCATCGTCGAGATCCAGCTCCGGCGCCTCCAGCGCCTGTTGGCGGGCCGCGAGATCGACCTCGAGGTCACCGAGAGCGCCGAGGCCTGGCTCGCCGAGGCCGGCTACGACCCGGTCTACGGTGCCCGGCCCCTGCGGCGGTTGATCCAAAAGCGGGTGCAGGACCCGCTCGCCGAGCTGGTGCTCGCCGGCCGTCTGCCCGAGCGCGGCACCGCGGTGGTCGACCGCGGCGAGGACGGCCTCGTCGTCCGGCCCAAGGTCGAGGCCGCCGAGGCGGCCTGACCGCAAGCCCGAGGTCGAGGCGGCCTCGGCGGCCGCGACGAGCGGCGCCTCGACGCGAGCGGCCGGCCCCGTGCCGGCCGCTTTTTTTGCGCTGCACCCGCCGCCGTTGACCCCCGTCATGGACGGCGGCGTGGCATCGGCACAGGCTCGCCTCCTACTCTCCCGCGAGGATGCCGCCTTGGCCCCCGTACCGGCCCTACCCGTCGAGCTGAAGCATTTCGAAAACCTCGATCGGCTGCTCCACGCCTTTCAGGCCCGCGCCACCGCCGGCATCTCGTCGACCGCGGTGGCCGCCGCCTGGGGCGACTGGCTCGCCCATCTGGCCAACGCCCCCGGCAAGCAGCTCGAGCTCGCCAACCAGGCCGCGGCCGACGCCCTGCAACTGGCGCTGTTCGCGCAGCGCGCCCCGTTCGACACGTCGGCGCAACCCTTCCCCGAGCCGCGCCGCCACCGCTTCGACGACGAGCGCTGGCAGCAGTGGCCGTTCGTCGTCTACGCCCAGAACTTCCTCGCCCTCGAACGCTTCTGGCAGACCGCCACCTGCGACGTCCGCGGCGCGACGCGCCAGCACCTGGACGTCGTCAACTTCATGATGAACCAGCACCTCAACCGCTACTCGCCGATGAACACGCCGTGGGCGAACCCGGAGGTGATCGAGCACACCCTCGCCGAGAGCGGCGCCAACCTGGCGCGCGGCTCGGCGCTCTTCGCCGAGGACGTCGAGCGGCTGCTCGCCGGGCGACCGGAGCCCGGCACCGAGGACTGGCGCGTCGGCGACAACCTGGCGATCACCCCCGGCCACGTCGTCTACCGCAACGACCTGATCGAGCTGATCCAGTACGAGCCGACGACCGAGAAGGTCCGGGCCGAGCCGGTGCTCGTCGTGCCGGCCTGGATCATGAAGTACTACATCCTCGACCTGCAGCCGGAGAACTCGCTGATCCGCCACCTGGTGGGCGAAGGCTTCACCGTCTTCGCGATCTCGTGGAAGAACCCGGACCGCGGCGACGCCGATCTCGGCCTCGGGGACTACCGCCGCGCCGGCGTCATGGCCGCGCTCGACGCCGTCCAGCGGGTGGTGCCGGATCAAAAGATCCACGGCTGCGGCTACTGTCTCGGCGGCACCCTTCTGGCCATCGCCGCCGCCGCGATGGCCCGCGACGGCGACGACCGCTTGCAGAGCATCACGCTCCTCGCCGGCCAGACCGACTTCAGCGAGGCCGGCGAGCTCATGGTCTTCATCGACGAGAGCGAGCTCGCCTATCTCGAGGACATGATGTGGGACCAGGGCTATCTCGACAGCGCCCAGATGGCCGGGGCCTTTCAACTCCTGCGCAGCCACGAGCTGATCTGGTCGCGGATGGTGCGCGAGTACCTGTTGGGGCGGCGTTCCCCGGTGTCCGACATGATGGCCTGGAACGCCGACGGCACCCGCATGCCGGCGAAGATGCACACCCAGTACCTGCGCGACCTCTTCCTCGACAACCGGCTGTCGCGCGGGCGCTACGCGGTCGAGGGGCGGCCGGTGGCCTTGACCGACCTGCGCGCCCCGCTGTTCGCGGTCGGCACCGAGCACGACCACATCGCGCCCTGGGTCTCGGTCTACAAGGTGCGGCTCTTGACCGTGGTCGACTTCACCTTCGCGCTCGCCTCCGGCGGCCACAACACCGGCATCGTCGCCGCCCCGGGCAACCCCAAGGCCAGCCACCGCCTCGGCCACGCCCCCGCGGACGCGCCCTACGTCCCGCCCGAGGCCTGGGCCGAGCAGGCCGAGCGCCGCGACGGCTCGTGGTGGCCGGCGTGGTTCGCCTGGCTGCACGCGCACAGCGGCGACTGGACCGCGCCGCCGACGATGGGCGCCGAGGGCTTCGTGCCGCTGGAGCCGGCGCCCGGCCGCTACGTGCGGATGCCCTGAGCCGCGCCGCGGCCGCCGGCGCGTCACCGCGCCCGTCACCGCGACCCGCACCGAGCCCCCGCCGAGCCCCCGCCGGGCCCTCCCATCCGGCCGTAAGCCGTTGCCACCCAACGGAAAACCGCCGCTCTGGCTTCGTTCGGCAACACCCGAGTCCCCGCCCGCACACCGCCGCCATCGACCGCACGCCGTCGTCCGTTAGGATAACAGACCCAGTCGTTGACGACCACCACCGCCCGCTCGCGCCCCGCGACAACGACCGCCGCCGGCCCGGAGCGGA
>CAZCVH010000146.1:0-5374 GCA_964502115.1 uncultured Geminicoccaceae bacterium | reverse complement strand
CGCCGCGGTGAGCACGGCCGAACCCGCCAGCAGCCGCCGTCGGTCGAGTTCGAGACCGGAGGCGGTGGTGCCGCCGTGGCCGCGCCGCGCGGCTCGGGCCGCCGTCACCCGGCCACCCGCGCCGTCATCGCCGAGCGCACCGCGCCGGCCGTGCGCTCAAGCCGCGCGGGCACTGTCGTAGAGCCCTTCCAGGGTCGGTTTGAAGCGCTCGACGATGATCGGGCGGCGCGGCTTCAACGTCGGCGTCAGCATGCCGTTCTCGATGGTGAAGGGCTCGGCCATGACCTCGAACTTGCGGACGCGCTCGATGACGGAGAGGTGCTCGTTGGCGCGCCGGACGGCTTGCGAGAGCGCCTTGTGGACGCCGTCGTGGCGCGCGATCTCGGTGCGGTCGCGCGTCTCCAGCCCCTCGCGCCGGGCGAAGTCCTGCAGGAACTCGTCCTCGGGCACGACCAGCGCCACCAGATGCGGGCGACCATCACCGTAGACCAGCACCTGAGCGATCTCCGGCTCCAGCGTCAGCACCCCCTCGACCCGTTGCGGCGAGATGTTGTCGCCGCCGGAGTTGACGATCATCTCCTTCTTGCGCCCGGTGATGTAGAGAAAACCGTCGTCGTCGAGGCGGCCGACGTCGCCGGTGTGGAGCCAGCCGTCGACCAGGGTCTCGGCGGTGGTTTGCGGATCCCTCCAGTAACCGCGCATGACCAGCGGGCCGCGCACCAGGATCTCGCCGTCGTCGGCGATCTTCAACTCGACGTTCTTGAGCGGCGGGCCGACGCTGGCGAGCTTGTGGTGCTCGGGGCGGTTGGCGGTGATCACCGGCGCGGCCTCGGTCTGGCCGTAGCCCTGATAGATCGGCAGGCCGAGCGCGGCGAAGAAGACGCCGACGTCGTAGTTGAGCGGCGCGCCGCCCGAGACCATGGCCTTGAGGCGACCACCGAAACGCTCGTTCACCTTCTTGCGCACCAGGCGGTCGAGCAGGGGATCGAGCAGGCGCTCGCCGAGACCGAGCCGACGCCCCTCGCGGCGCTTGGTTCCGATCTCGACCGCCTTGTCGAACAGCCAGGCCTTGGTGCCGCCGGCGCGTTTGACGCCGCTCAGGATGCGCGTGCGCATGACCTCGTAGAGCCGGGGCACGCAGGTCAACAGCGTCGGCCGCGCCTCGACGAGGTTGTGGGTCAGCGTGTCGACGCCTTCGGCGTAGTAGATCTGAGCACCGATCGCCATCGGCAGGAACTGCCCGGCGGTGTGCTCGTAGGAGTGCGACAGCGGCAGAAAGGACAAGAAGACCTCGTCCTCCTCGACCCCGAGCTCTTCGAGGAGGTCGAGCGCGGCGTCGACGTTGGCGAGGACGTTCTTGTGGGTGAGCATGACGCCCTTGGGGGTGCCGGCGCTGCCCGAGGTGTAGATGATGCAGGCGACGTCGTCGGCGTCGGGCGTGGCGAAGGGGGTGTCGTCGGCGGCGTCGCCGCCGGCGAGCGCCTCCGCCCAGGGCGTGATCGTCAGGTCGGCGGTGTCCACATCCTCGGGCATCTCGATCGCGACGATGACGTCGACGGTGCCGAGTTCGCGCACCGCCGGCAGCAGGTTGCGCGCGACGTTGCGCCCGGAGAAGACGATCGCCCGCGCCTCGCTGTGCTCGATGACGAAGCGGTGGTCGCGCGTGGTGTTGGTGGTGTAGGCCGGCACCGTCACCGCGCCTACGGTCATCGCCGCCAGATCGGCGATGAACCACTCCGGACGGTTCTCCGCGCAGACCACCAGGCGGTCGCCGGTCACGACCCCCAGCGCGCGCAACCCGCGTGCCAGGCGGATCACCGCGCGCTGGACCTCGCCCCAACGTACCGGCTGGTAGGAGCCGGACTCTTTGCGCCAGAGAAACGGCCGGTCCAGCCGCGCCGTGGCCGAGGCGTGGAAGACGTCGACGAGGTTGGACGCGAGTTGCAAGAGGCTCTCTCCGGACACCGCTGCGCGACGCGACGTGTTGCCATCGATCGGCTGTATCCGGTTCGACCGACGCTGAACAGCCGCCCGCCATCGCGCCTGGAACCCATCGCCTGCCAGCTTATATGCCGCCTAGCAACCAGGAGAGCGCCATGGCCGAACCCGCCCCCCGCGACGCGGCACCGACCTGGGATCTGGGCGACCTCTATACCGGGCTGGACGACCCCGCCCTCGGCACCGATCTCGACCTCGCCGAGAGCGAGGCCGCGAACCTGGCGGCGAGGTACAAGGGCGAGGTCGCGGCCCTCGACGGCGACGGGCTGGCGCAGATGATCCGGCGCTACGAGCGGCTCTGCGATCAGCTCGGGCGGGTGGCGAGCTACGCCGGTTTGACGTTCGCCGCCCAGCGCGACGACGCCGAGCTCGGCCGCTTCTACCAGGGCGTGCAGGAGCGCATCAACGCGATCACCACCCCGCTGTTGTTCGTGAGCCTGGAGCTCAACCGCCTCGACGAGGACGACCTCGAGGCCAGGATCGCGGGCTCGCCCGATCTGCAGCGCTACCGCCCCTGGCTCAGGGACCTGCGCGCCTTCCGCCCGCATCAGCTCGACGACGCCATCGAGGAGACCCTGCACGAGAAGGCCGTCGCCGGCCGCGACGCCTGGGTGCGCCTGTTCGACGAGACCATGGCGGATCTGCGCTTTCCCTTCCGCGGCGACGAGCTGCCGGCGGCGCAGATCTTCGACAAGCTGCAGGACCACGACCGCGAGGTCCGCCGCGACGCCGGCCGTGGCGTCGCCACGACGCTCGCCGAGCGCATCCGGCTCTTCACGCGGATCACCAACACGCTGGCCAAGGACAAGCAGATCGAGGACCGCTGGCGCGGCTTTGCGCGGCCGATCTCCTCGCGCAACCTCGCCAACCACGTCGAGGACGAGGTCGTCGACGCGCTGATCGACGCCGTGCGCGAGGCCTGCCCGCGCCTGTCGCACCGCTACTACCGGCTCAAGGCGCGCTGGCTCGGGCTCGACCGGTTGGCCTATTTCGACCGCAACGCGCCGCTGCCCGAAGACGACGACCGCCGCATCGGCTGGGACGACGCCAAGGTGCTGGTGCTGGACAGCTACCGCGACTTCTCGCCCAAGCTCGCGGGCATCCTCGAGAATTTCTTCGACAAGCGGTGGATCGACGCCGAGCTCCGGTCCGGCAAGGATTCGGGCGCCTTCAGCCACCCGACCGTGCCGAGCGCGCACCCCTACGTGCTGATGAACTACCAGGGCCGGCCGCGCGACGTGATGACGCTCGCCCACGAGCTCGGCCACGGCGCCCATCAGGTGCTCGCGGCCGGCCAAGGCCCGTTGATGGCCTCGACGCCGCTGACGCTGGCGGAGACGGCCTCGGTCTTCGGCGAGCAGCTCACCTTCCGCCGTCTGTTGGCGCGGACGACCGACCCCCGGCGCCGCCGCGTGCTCCTCGCCGGCAAGATCGAGGACGGGCTCAACACCGTGGTGCGCCAGATCGCCTTCTGCGAGTTCGAGCGCCGCCTCCACGACGCCCGCCGCGAGCAGGAGCTCACCGCCGACGATATCGCCGGCATCTGGATGCAGGTGCAGACCGAGAGCCTGGGGCCGGCCTTCGACTTCGCCGACGACTACCGGGTGTTCTGGTCCTACATCCCGCACTTCGTCCATGTGCCGTTCTACGTCTACGCCTACGCCTTCGGCGACTGTTTGGTGAAGGCGCTGGTGGCGGTGTACGAGCGCGAGCCGGAAGGCTTCGAGGCCAAGTACCTCGAGCTGCTGCGCGCCGGCGGGACGCTGCGCCATCACGAGCTGTTGGCGCCCTTCGGGCTCGACGCCCGCGATCCGGCGTTCTGGCGCCAGGGGCTCGACGTCGTCGCCGGCATGATCGACCAACTGGAAGAGGAGTTTCCCGCGTGAGCGAACCCGGCTCCGAGAACACCTTCGGCGGCCGCGTCCGCCGCTACGCCCAGGTCGGCCAGGCGATGAGCGGTATCGCCGCGAAATACGCCGGCAAGCGGGTCTTCGGCTGGGAGATCGACGACAGCAAATACGCCGAGGAGCTGCGCACCGCGCTCGGCGGGCTCAAGGGCCCGCTGATGAAGGTGGCGCAGATGCTGTCGACCATCCCCGACGCGCTGCCCGCCGACTACGCCGCCGAGCTCGCCCAGCTCCAGTCCGAAGCCCCGCCGATGGGCAAGCCCTTCGTGCGGCGGCGGATGGAGGCCGAGCTGGGCCCCGACTGGCGCCGCCGTTACAAGCACTTCGAGCTCGAGGCCGCGCACGCCGCCTCGCTCGGCCAGGTCCACAAGGCGGAGCTCCACGACGGCCGCGCCGTCGCCTGCAAGCTGCAATATCCGGGCATCTCCTCGACCGTCGAGGCCGACCTCTCGCAGCTCAAACTGATCCTCGACATCTACCGCCGCTACGACGCCGCCATCGACACCTCCGAGATCTACAAGGAGATCTCGGTGCGGCTGCGCGAGGAGCTGGACTACTGGCGCGAGGCGAAGAACGGCGAGCTCTACCGGCACATGCTGCGGGCCGAGCCGCACGTCCACGTCCCCGACATCGTCACCGAGCTCTCCACCGGCCGGCTGCTCACCATGGAGTGGGTCACCGGCGTCAAGCTCACCGACGTCGGCGAGGTCGACCTCGAGACCCGCCGCGCCATCGCGCAGAAAATGTTCCGGGCCTGGTACGTCCCCTTCTACGAGTACGGCGTCATCCACGGCGACCCCCATCTCGGCAACTACACCGTCCGCGACGACTACGACATCAACCTGCTCGACTTCGGCTGCATCCGCGTCTTCCAGCCCAAGTTCGTGGGCGGCGTCATCGACCTCTATTACGCGCTCCGCGACGGCGACATGGACCTGGCGGTCAGCGCCTACGAGTCCTGGGGCTTCCACGACCTCACCAAGGAGGCGCTGGAGATCCTCAACATCTGGGCGGCCTTCCTCTACGCGCCCTTGATGGAGGACCGCCCGCGCCTGATCGACGAGAACAACACCGGCCAGTACGGCCAGGCCGTCGCCATGGACGTCCACAAGCGCTTGAAGGAGTACGGCGGCGTCACGCCGCCGCGCGAATTCGTGCTGATGGACCGCGCCGCCATCGGCCTCGGCTCGGTCTTTTTGCGCCTCAACGCCGACCTCAACTGGCACCGCATGTTCATGGAGCTCGCCGAGAACTTCGACCGCGACCGGCTGGCCCGCCAGCAGGCCGAGGCGCTCGACGTCGCGGGGCTGGAGGCCGAGGCCTGACACCGGGGTACTGATAAGACGATAAAGCTTTGATCCGGCGCCAAAACCCGGCCTTTTGGCTTCGTTCGGCATTTCCCGAGACCGCACCGCCGTCGCCCGCCTCGCTCACGTCGACATCGGCTCGTAGGATAACATTCTTGTGGC
>CAZCVH010000145.1:0-5408 GCA_964502115.1 uncultured Geminicoccaceae bacterium | reverse complement strand
GGGCGTCAGCCGAAGTGTCGTGCCAGCCGCAGCGCGAGCGCGGTGAGCGGGCGTACCGGATCGGCGGCACAGCTGAACGGCATCACCGACATGTCGCAGACGTAGAGGTGCTCGCCGCCGGCGCCACACCGACGTCGGCCGAGCACGACGCCGCGGCCGCTACCAGCCGCACCTGAGGCGGCGTAGCCCTAAGGCGCCGCCAGCGCGTCCAGCTCCGCCATGACGGTTTCGAAGCGGTCGGGGTCGGCGACGACGCGGGGGACCTTGTGCTGGCCACCGAGCTTGCCCTGGCGGCGCAGCCATTCGGCGCAGGTGCCGGGGGGCAGGAGGCGGACCTCGGGTGCGGCCATGCCGACGTCGCCCCGGCGGTGCGCGCGGTAGTCGTCGTTGAGCTCGGCGAGCGCGGCGTCGATGGCGCGGGCGAGGGCGGCGGCATCGAGGTCGCGGCGCGCGGCCGGCTCGACATAGACGACGTGGTGGCCGACGCCGTCCGCGGGCAGGACCGGGCCCACCACGTACTCGTTCACCGCCCCGCCGGCGGCCTCGACGGCGGCGGTGATCGCCTCGTCGAGCTCGGTCTGGATCAGGTGCTCGCCGAAGGCGGAGAGCATGTAGGCGGTGCGGCCGGTGATGACGAGCCGCGGCGGGCGGGTCTCCAAAAAGCGTACGGTGTCGCCGAGGAGGTAGCTGAAGAGCCCGCTCGGCCCGCTGACGACGACGGCGTAGTCGATGTCGGGCTCGATGGTGGCGAGCCAGTGGCGGGTCGGCTCGAGGTCGTCGAGCTCTTCGACCGGCACGAACTCGAAGAAGAGCCCGCTGTCCCAGGCCAGGAGCAGGCCGTCGTCCGGCCCCCGGTCGGCGAAGGCGACGAAGCCCTCGCTCGCCGGGTAGACCTCGCGGGTGACGGCAGCCGAGCGCGCGAGATAGGGCGCGAAGCGCTTGGCGTAGGGCCGCCAGGCGACGCCGCCGTGGACGAAGAGCTCGAGCTCCTCCAGCGGCCAGCGGTCGTAGGTGCGTTCGAGCCGGTCGAGGAAGATCAGCGTCCAGCTCGGCACGCCCGAGAGCGAGGTGATGCTGTGGCCGGCGAGCGCGTGCACCAACAGGTCGAGTTTCTCGTCCCAGTCGTCCATCAGGCTGAGCGCCGGCGGCGGGAAGGTGAAGGGGCGCATCCAGACCGGCGCGGTCTTGGCGACGATGCCCGAGAGGTCGCCCGAGCGGACCCCCGGCGCCTCGTGCACCAGCGACGTCGAGCCGCCGAGCACGAAGCTGCGGCCGCCGAAGAACCGGCTCTCGGGGTACGCCGTCAGATGCGCCGCCACCATGTCGAGCGCGGCACGCCGGTTCTGCTTCAGGGTCTCCCAGGTGAGCGGGATGTATTTGGTGGTGCCGCTGCTGGTGCCCGAGGTGACCGCGAAGAACGGCACCTTGCCGGGCCAGGTGACGTCGTGGAGGACGGGGAATTCGGGCTTCCACCACTCTTCCCAGAAATCCTCGTAAGTTCTTATCGGAACGGCTTTTTGGTACTCGGCAACCTTCTCGACGTCCCAGAAGCCGTGGGCGCGCCCGAAGCGGGTGGTGCCGGCCTTGCCGCGCAGATGGCGCAGGATCGCGGCCTGTGCCTTGACCGGGTCGGTGGTCTGCAGGTGGTGGAGGCGGCGGCGGGCCCAGACGCGGACGAGCGGTGTCGGGTCGAGGGTGCGGGTCATCGCGTCGTCGTGCGCACGACGCGGGTGAAGCTCTCCCGCACCGCCGCGTCGCTCAACGGCAGCCGGAGGTAGCGGCCCTCGCGCCACAGCGCCAGCTGATCGGCGTAGTTGGCGGCGTCCAGCCAGCCGTCCTGACCGCCGAACAGCACGAACCAGTTGGCGTCCGGGTCGCCGAGATCGGAAATGTGGCGCGCCTGCGCGCCGAAGCTGGCGCGGTGGCGCCGGTTCACCAGGTCGTGGCTGCGCTTCATCAGCGTTTCCCGCGAGCCGGGGCTGGCCAGGTCGTCCACCACGAAGAACCGGCCCAGGACGGGAACGTTGCCCAACAGGTGCTGGACCCGCACGCGGTGCATCTCGCCCCAGCCGGCGAACGGCTCGGCGTCGCGGGCGGCGGCGGCCACCGCCGCCTGCAAAAGCTCGGTGCGGCGCTTGCGCGGGCGGGCGTCGAGGTCGCGCAAGAGGAAGGCCTGCAGGCTCGCCCAGCGGCCGTCGAGGCTGGAGACGGCGCGACCGTCCTCGGCGGCGTAGAGGCGCTCGGTCACGTGGTAAAGGAGGGTCTCGAAGGCGACCGGCGCGCGGGCCTCGATGTCGTAGGCGCCGTCCCAGCCGCGCAGGTCTTCCAGGAGCGGATGGAAGACGCCGAGCCCGTCGGCCTGCTGCAGGAGCCCGCGGGCGAGCTCGGCGGCGGGGGGCGAGACGACGTCGGTCTGCAGATCCGCGAGCTCGTCGAAGCCGACCGCCTCGGCCCGCTCGACCAGCGCCGCCATGCGGTCGACCCGGTCCTTCGGGCTGAAGAAGTAGCCGGCGGGGCGCTCGATGTAGTCGGGGCGGTCGTTGGCCGAGGCGACGAAGCCGGCCTGCGGGTTCTTGACCCAGGGCAGGGTGAGCGCGGTGTCGTAGCCGTCCCAGCCGGCGGAGCGATCGAGCACGAGGTCGTCGGTCTTGGGCCGGGTGCGGATCGGCAGCTTGGCCGCCATCACCATGGCGATGCCGCCGGCGCTGTCGGCGGCGAGCATGTTCTGTGCGCTGACGCCGTAGGTGGCGAAGGCGGCGCGGAAGTCGTCGACGGTGCGCGCCCGCGCCGCCTTCAAGAACGCGGTGATCTCGTCGGTGGGCTCGTGGCCGACCCACCTGAGCGCCAGCGCCTCACCCGCGCGCGCCGACACCAAGCGGCTGTCGGAGAGGATCGGGCCCTCGGGCGACACCCGCCGCGTGACCTCGCGGTCGCGCCACCAGCGCGTCTTCAAGGTCACGGTCTCGCGCGTGATGGCGTCGCTGCCGGCGACGTCGACGATGTCGGAGGAGAGCGCGCGGGCGTTGGTCCCACCCCAGGCGAGGTCCGGGTTGCGCCCGAGCGCGAAGAACGGCAGCCCCGGGATCATCATGCCGACGACGTGGAACGACGGCGACCTGCCGCCGGCGAGCAGCCACAGGTTCGGCAGGTTGAGCCCGAGATGCGGGTCGTTGGCGATCATCGCCGCCCCGCTCGCGGTGCGGCGGGGCGCCACCGCCAGCGAATTGCTGCCGGCCCGGCTCGAGCCCGCGAGCAGCGCGGCGAGGGTGGCGGCGTCGGGGGTGGCGGCGAGCTCGGTGTCGGTCTCGTTGAGCCCGGCGCGCTTGAGGCGCTGCCAGGTCTGCGGCCAGTCCGGCTCGAGCCGGGCCTTGAGCGCGCCGAAGAAGGCGAGCCAGTTGACGTCGGTGCCGGCGAGCCGGCCGATGGTCACCAGGTCCTCGGCGGTCCATGGCTCGGGCGCCAGGCCCAAAAGCCGGAACTCCGGCGGTGGGCGGCCGTTGGCCTGATGCCAGTTGAGGCCGGCGACGAAGGCGTCGACGAAGGCGCGGGTCCGGTCGGGCCAGCGGGCCACGACCTCCGGCGCGGCGCGGCCGTAGTCGAGGAGCTTGAGGGCTTCGTCGACGCCGCGCACGGGCGGGCCCGCCATCTCGGCGAGCCGGCCCCGGGCGATGTGCTTCAAGACCCGCATCTGCCCGGCGCGGAGGTGGTGGTGGACGACGCCCAAGGCGAAGGCGAAGTCGGCGTCGGTCTCGGCCTCGACGAAGGGGACCATGTGGTCGTTCCAGCGCACCGTGACCGGCGCGTCCGTCGGCCAGCCGCGGTGCGGAAAGGCGGCGAGGCGGTCGTCCGTGGCGCGCTTGGTGGGGAACATGGCACTACAGGCGCCGAGCGAGAGGGCGAGGACGAGGACGGTGAGCGGACGGAGCAACGGGACGAACCGATGGTGGACGAGCACGGGCGAGGTTCGCTGAGCAAGGTGCGTCGCCGCCGCCGCGCCGCAAGGGTCAGTCCTCTTCCGTTGCGGCGTCGGCGAGATCGCCCAGCGCCCTGAGCGTGTCCTCCAGGATGACGGTGGCGGCCATGGCGTCGTCGCCGCCGCGATCCGCCGCCTCGACGCTGCTCCAGCGCTCGTCCTGCAGGAAGATCGGCACACCCCCGAGCTCGGCGTCGATCGCCTTGGCGGTGTCCTCGACCGAGTGCGCGCGCGGCCCGAAGCGGCCGTCGGCCTCCAAGGGAAAGCCGATCACCAGCGCCACCGCCTCGCGCTTGCGCATGTGCTCCGCGATGCGGCGGACGTCGCCCTCGAGCTTGCGTCGGCGCCAGACCTCGACCGGCGAGGCCAAAAGGCGGGTGACGTCGGTGCCGGCGAAGCCGATGCGGCGCTTGGAGATGTCCAGCGCCAACAGCGAGCCGAACTTCGGCAGAAGGGCGGCGAACGCGTCGAGGGAGGCGATCAACGGCATGGCCCCCTGTTCGCCCCCCGCGCCGCCGTTGGCAAGGGGATGGTTGCGCCCCCGCCCCGCTTGCCCGCTCCCGGCGGCGGGTGTAACGCTCGCGGCTGGTCGGGGCGCGAGGCCGCGCCGGATCTTTCACGCGAGAGGTGGGTGGATGGCGCTCGACGAAGCCACGGTCGCGCGGATCGCGCGCTTGGCCCGCATCGAGGTCGACGACGACCGGTTGCCGGGCCTCGCCGCGGAGCTCTCCAACATCCTCGGCTGGGTCGAGCAGCTGGGCGAGGTCGACACCGACCATGTCGAGCCGCTGCGCGCCGTCATGCCGATCCCGTCCAGAAAGCGCGCCGACGTCGTGACCGACGGCGACCGCCAGGACGACGTGTTGAAGAACGCGCCCGACGCCCATGACGGCTTCTACGTCGTACCCAAGGTGGTCGAGTGATGGTCGATCTCACCGCCCTCACCCTCGCCGACGCCCGCACCCGCCTGCGCGCCCGCGACATCCGCGCCGTCGACCTCGCGCAGGCCTATCTCGACGCCATGGCGCGCCGGCGCGACTGGAACGCCTTCATCACCGAGACGCCCGACCGGGCGCTGGCGATGGCCGAGGCGGCGGACAGGCGCCTGGAGGCGGGCGAGGCGCGGCCGCTCGACGGCCTGCCGATCGGCATGAAGGACCTCTTCTGCACCGAGGGCACGCTCACCACCGCCGGCTCGCACATCCTCGACGGCTTCACCCCGCCTTACGAATCGACCGTCAGCGGCAAGCTCTGGGAGGCCGGGGCGGTCTGCCTCGGCAAGACCAACCTCGACGAGTTCGCCATGGGCTCGGCGAACATCACCTCCCACCACGGCCCGGTCACCAACCCGTGGACGCGCCCGGCCGACAACGAGCCGCTGGTCCCCGGCGGCAGCTCGGGCGGCTCGGCGGCCGCCGTCGCCGGCCGGCTCTGC
>CAZCVH010000144.1:0-5410 GCA_964502115.1 uncultured Geminicoccaceae bacterium | reverse complement strand
CTCATGTGCTTGGCGATGAAGGCGCCCTCGCCCATGCGCTCGAGGAGGTCGAGCTGGAGCTCGAGCCAGGACATGTGGCCCTCCTCGTCGAGCACGATGTCCTCGAACAGCTTGCGCGAGCCGACGTCGCGCGACCCCGCCGCCTCGGCGGCCTCGGTGTAGAAGGCGATGGCGTCCTTCTCGTCGGCGAGGTCGGCCTCGAACATCGCCTTCAGGTTCGGCGCCCGCTGCGGCGTCTTGGCGGCCTCGAGCACGGGATCGGCGCCCAGAAAGGTCAGCCGCTCGATGAACTGCCCGCCATGGCCGAGCTCTTCCTGCATCTCGCCGCGCATCTTGGAGGCCAGCTTGTCGAGCCCCCAGTTGTCGAGGGTATGGGCGTGCAGGAGGTACTGGTTCATCGCCGCCAGCTCCATGGCGAGGGCGCGCTGCAGATGGGCGACGGTGTCGGCGTTCTTGGTCATGGACGTCCTCCGGATTGATGAGCCGGTGAACAAGCGGCGACGCCGGCAGGTTCCGCCTCGACGCGATCTTTGCACCATCCCGCGATGCGCTTAGACCGAACGACGGGGTCCGACGAGGGGAGCGGCACATGCGGATCGTGACGGCGGTGGCGATCGGGTTCGGGGCGGCGGTGATCGGCTGGGCGGGCGTGGCGGCCGCCCAGGACTTCACGCCCGCCATCATCTTCGACATGGGCGGCAAGTTCGACAAATCCTTCAACGAGGCGGCCTACCGGGGCGCCGAGCGCTTCGAGGCCGAGCACGGCATCGACTATCTCGAGTTCGAGATCACCAACGAGAGCCAGCGCGAGCAGGCGCTCGCCCGCATGGCGGGCCGCGGCGGCGCCGACGTCGTCGTGGCCGTCGGCTTCGGCTTCACCAGCCCCTTGGAGGAGATCGCGCCCGAATATCCCGAGATCGCCTTCACCATCATCGACAGCGTGGTCGAGCAACCGAACGTCCGCTCGGTCGTCTTCGAGGAGCACCAGGGCAGCTTTCTCGTCGGCATCGCCGCGGCGATGGCGTCCGAGACCGACACCGTCGGCTTCGTCGGCGGCATGGACATCCCGCTCATCCGCAACTTCCTGCACGGCTACCGCCAGGGCGTCGCCCACATCGCCGACGAGGTCGACGTCCTCGCCAACATGACCGGCGACACGCCCGCCGCCTGGAACGACCCGACCAAGGGCGCGGAGCTGGCCCAGAGCCAGTTCGACCGGGGTGCCGACGTCGTCTACCACGCCGCCGGCGGCACCGGGCTCGGCGTGCTGCAGGCCGCCGCCGACAGCGGCAAGCTCGGCATCGGCGTCGACAGCAACCAGAACCACCTGCACCCGGGCGCCGTGCTGACCTCGATGCTCAAGCGCGTCGACGTCGCCGTCTACGACGCCTTCACCGACGCCATGATGGGCGAGATGGCGACGGGCACGCTCGAGCTCGGCCTCGCCGAGAACGGCGTCGACTACGCCCTCGACGAGAACAACGAAGACCTGATGACGCCCGAGATGATCGCCGCGATCGAGCAGGCGAAGGCGGCGATCATCGCCGGCGAGCTCGCGGTCGAGAGCTACTACGAGAGCCGGGAATAGGCCCGAGGGTGGCGCCGGCCGTCGAACTCGCCGGCGTCGACAAGCGTTTCGGCGCCGTTCACGCCAACAAGGCGATCGACCTCGCCGTGGAGCGCGCGACGATCCACGGCATCGTCGGCGAGAACGGCGCCGGCAAGTCGACGCTGATGAACATCCTCTACGGCTTCTACAAGGCCGACGCCGGCGAGATCCGCGTCCACGGCGAGCCCGCGGCCATCAAGCGGCCGGAGGACGCCATCGCCCGCGGCATCGGCATGGTCCACCAGCACTTCATGCTGGTGGAGCCGTTCACCGTCTTGGAAAACCTGCTGCTCGGCGCCGAGGGCGGCCTGCGGCTCGCGGGCGGCAAGGCGCGGGCGCGCGCCGAGCTGAAGCGGATCGAGCGCGACTACAAGCTGGAGGTCGACCTCGACGCGGTCGTGGGCGAGCTGCCGGTGGGGCTGCAGCAGCGCGTCGAGATCCTGAAGGCGCTGTGGCGGGGTGCGGACATCCTCATCCTCGACGAGCCCACGGGCGTGTTGACGCCGCAGGAGGCCGACGACCTCTTCCGCATCCTGGGCGACCTCGCGCGCCAGGGCCGCACGGTCGTCCTCATCACCCACAAGCTCAAGGAGATCATGGCCGCCACCGACGCCGTCAGCGTCATGCGCGGCGGTGAGATGGTGGCGCACCGACGGACGGCCGCGACGTCCACCGGCGAGCTCGCCGAGCTGATGGTCGGCCGCAAGGTCTCGATGCGGGTGGCCAAGGGGCCGGCCGAGCCCGGCGCCGCCGTCCTCGAGGTCGACGGCGTGACGGTGCGCGACCGCAAGGGCGTCGTCCGTGTCGACGACGTCTCCTTCACCGTGCGCGCCGGCGAGATCGTCGGCATGGCCGGGGTGAGCGGCAACGGCCAGTCCGAGCTGTTGGAGGCCGTCGCCGGCATCCGCGGCGTGACCGCGGGCGAGGTCCGCATCCAGGGCGAGCGCGTGCGCGCCGGCCGGCGCCCGCGGCCGTTGGCCCACGTCCCCGAGGACCGCCTGCGCACAGGCCTCGTGCGCGGCTTTGCGGCGTGGGAGAACGCCATCCTCGGCCATCAGCGCCAGCCGGTCTACGGCCGCGGCTTTCGCCTCGATGCGCAGGCGATCCGCCGCTTCTGCGCGCGTTGGATGGGGGCCTACGACGTCCGCCCGCGGGACCCCGAGCTCGTCGCCACCGCCTTCTCCGGCGGCAACCAGCAAAAACAGGTGGTGGCGCGCGAGTTCGAGCACGACCCGGCGCTGGTCGTGGTGGCGCAGCCGACCCGCGGCGTCGACATCGGCGCCATCGCGCTCATCCACGAGCGCGTCGTCGCGATGCGCGACGCCGGCAAGGCGGTGCTCTTGGTCTCGGTCGAGCTCGACGAGATCCTGGCGCTCTCCGACCGCGTCTTGGTGATGTGCGGCGGTCGGCTCACCGGGGCGATGGACGCCGCGGCCGCCGACGAGCGTCGGGTCGGGCTGATGATGGCCGGCATCGCCGACGAGGCGGCCTGATGCGCGCGCTGCCGCGCTGGGTCGACATGGGCCTTCTGCCGCTGTTGAACCTCACCGCGGCGATGCTGGTGACCGCGCTCTTGATCCTCGTGCTCGGCGAGAACCCGCTGCGGGCGCTGGAAGTGCTCGCCTTCGGCGCCTTCGGCTACGGCGAGGGCATCGGCTACACGCTCTATTACGCCACCAACTTCGTCTTCACCGGGCTCGCCTTCGCGGTCGCCTTCCACGCCGGCCTCTTCAACATCGGTGCCGAGGGCCAGGCCTATCTGGGCGGGCTCGGCGTCGGCCTCGCCTGTCTCGCCCTCGACCGTCACGTCCCCTTCGTCCTCATCCTGCCGGCGGCGATCCTGGGCGGCGCCGCCATGGGCGCGCTCTGGGGCGCGATCCCGGGCTGGCTGCAGGCCCGGCGCGGCGCGCACATCGTCATCACCACGATCATGTTCAATTTCATCGCCGCGGCGGTGATGACCTATCTCCTGGTCAACGTCCTGATCGAGCCGGGCCAGGCCGCGCCGGAGACCCGCGATTTCGCGGCGAGCGCGACGCTGCCGAGCCTCGACGTGCTGCTGCGGCTCTTCGGCCTCGTTCCGGGCCGCTCGCCCCTCAATCTCGCCTTCGTCCTGGCGCTTCTCGCCGGCGTCGCCGTCTGGTTCTTCCTTTGGAAGACACGGGCCGGCTACGCCCTGCGCGTTTGCGGGCAGAGCCACGACGCCGCCCGCTACGCCGGCATCGACCCGCAGCGGGTGACGGTGGCGGCGATGGCGCTCGCGGGCGGGCTCGCAGGGCTCATGGCCTTGAACGAGATCATGGGCGTACAGCAGCGCCTGCTCTTGGGCTTCACCGGCGGCTACGGCTTCGTCGGCATCGCGGTGGCGCTGATGGGCCGCAACCACCCCGCCGGCATCGTCGCCGCCGCGGTGCTGTTCGGCGCGCTCTACCAGGGCGGCTCCGAGCTCGCCTTCGAGATGCCGAGGATCAGCCGTGACATGGTCGTGGTCATCCAGGGCCTGGTGATCCTGTTCGCAGGTGCGCTGGAGAACATGTTCCGCCCCGCGCTCACCCGCGCCTTCGCCAAGCCGGTGCCGGAGGCGGGCTGATGGCGGACTGGCTCTTCCAGGCGGTGCTCTTGGCCGACAGCACGCTGCGCCTCGCCACGCCCTTGGTGCTGGCGGCGCTCGCCGGGCTCTTCGCCGAGCGCTCGGGCATCGCCGACATCGGGCTCGAGGGCAAGATGCTGGGTGCCGCCTTCGCCGCGGCGGCGACGGCGGCGGTCACCAACAGCGCCTGGCTCGGCCTCGGCGCCGGCATCGGCGTCGGCTTTCTCCTCGCGATGCTGCACGGCTTCGCCTGCATCACCCACAAGGGCGACCAGATCGTCTCGGGCGTGGCGATCAACATCGCCGTCGCCGGCCTGGCGCCGACGCTGGCGGAGGCCTGGTTCGGCCAGGCCGGGCGCACGCCGCTGCTCGCGGGCGAGGCCCGGTTCTCGCCGATCCAGCTCCCCTTCGCCGACGGCCTGCGCGAGGTGCCGGTGCTCGGGCCGATCTACGCCGAGCTGCTCTCGGGCCACAACCTGCTGGTCTACGCCGCGCTCGCCGTCGTGCCGGTCGTGTGGTGGATGCTCTACCGCACCCGCTTCGGGCTGCGCCTGCGCGCCGTCGGCGAGAACCCCGCCGCGGTCGACACCGCCGGCATCGCCGTCGAGTGGTTGCGCTACCGCGCGCTCGTGGGCACCGGCATCCTCTGCGGCGTCGCCGGCACCTACCTCTCCACCGCGCACAACGCCGCCTTCATCCGCGACATGACCGCGGGCAAGGGCTACCTCGCACTCGCGGCGCTGATCTTCGCCAAGTGGCGGCCGGTGCCGGCACTGCTGGCGTGTCTGCTCTTCGCCTTCACCGATGCGGTGCAGGTGCGCCTGCAGGGCGTCGCGCTGCCGCTCGTGGGCGAGGTCCCGACCCAGGCGATCTCGGTGCTGCCCTACGTCATGACGGTGCTGCTCTTGGCCGGCTTCGTCGGCCGCGCCGTTCCCCCCGCCGCCATCGGCAAGCCCTACGTCAAGGAGCGCGGTTGAGGCGTCGGTGGCCGGCGCAGCGCGATCCCGCTAGGGTGCGGCCGACCGGCGAGGACGACCGATGACGACGATGGTGCGCGAGATCTACATGGCGCTCAAGGCGGCGAACGTCGACGAGGCGCTCGCCGTGGACGCCGCGAGCGCCGTCGGCGAGCGCGACGAACTCGCCACCAAATCGGACCTCGCGCTCCAGAGCGCCGCCCTGCGCGAGGAGATGGCCGAATTGCGGGGCGA
>CAZCVH010000143.1:0-5436 GCA_964502115.1 uncultured Geminicoccaceae bacterium | reverse complement strand
CGGGTTCACCTCAACCGCCTCCGCGATAACGCCGCTCGACCCGCGGCCCGAGGCGCACCAACACCTCGTAGGGGATGGTCCCGGCGGCTTCGGCCATCCGGTCGAGGCCGTCCCGCCCGCCGACCAACTCGACCCGGGCGCCCTCCACCGCCGCCGCCGTCGGGACCGCGGTGACGTCGAGCCCGACCAGATCCATCGACACCCGTCCGACCAACGGTACCTCGACCCCGGCGAGACGGGCTGTAGCCCGGTTGCCGACGCATCTCAAGACGCCGTCGGCATAGCCCACCGCCGCCGTGGCGATGCGCGCGCCGGCGGGGGCGCGGTAGGTGGCGCCGTAGCCGACCCGAGCCTCGCTCTCCAGCGCGTAGACCTGGAGCAGCTCGGCGTCGAGCGTGACCACCGGCGCCATCGGATTGGCCCGGCCGGGCCGCGGGTTGCCGCCGAAGACGGCGATGCCCGGCCGGCACAGGTCGTAGTGGAAGTCGGGGCCGAGAAAGATGCCGGCCGAGTTGGCGAGGCTCGCCGCCAGGTGGGGGACCAGCCGACGGGCGTCCTCGAAGCGCGCACGCTGCCGTCGGCTGAAGCCCGGGTCCGGATCGTCGGCGCAGGCGAGGTGCGAGACCAGAAAGTCGAGCTCGAGACCGGCGAGGTCGTGGCGCAGCGCCTCGATCGCCTCCACCGGCAGCCCGAGTCGGGTCATGCCGCTGTCGACCTGCAGCGCCGCCGGCGGCCGCTGGTGGGCGGGCAGCGCGGCGAAGGCCCGGACCTGGCCGGGCGTGTTCAGGACCGGCCGCAGCCGCCGGCCGCAAAAGGCGTCGCGGGCGCCGGTGGCGTAGCCGCCGAGGACGTAGACGACGGCCGCGGGCAAAAGCGCCTGCAACTCGTCCGCCTCCTCGACGTCGGCGACGAAGAAGCGTCGCGCCCCGGCGTCGAACAGCGTGCGCGCCACCGGCGCGAGGCCGAGGCCGTAGCCGTCGGCCTTGACCACCGCGGCGACCTCGGCGCCCGCGGCCTCCGCGCCCAGGCGACGGTAGTTCGCGCCGATGGCGTCGAGGTCGACCGTGAGCCGCGGCCGTGCGCTCACCTCGGCTCCGGCTGGTGCCGCGCGTCGATCTCGAAGTTGTAGAAGCGGCCGTAATTGCCGTCGAACTGCAGGGTGACCGAGCCGATCGGCCCGTTGCGCTGCTTGGCGACGACCACCTCGGCCTTGTTGTGCATCTCCTGGCACCGCTGCGCCCAGGCTTGGTAGCGCTTGGAGAAGTCGTCGTTCTTCTCGTTCTCCCGGAGCTTCGGCTCGGCGCGGCTCAAATAGTACTCCTCGCGGTAGAGGAACATCACGATGTCGGCGTCCTGCTCGATGGTGCCGCTGTCGCGCAGATCGGCCAATTGCGGCCGTTTGTCCTCGCGGCTCTCGACCCCGCGGGAAAGCTGCGAGAGCGCGAGCACCGGCACGTTCAGCTCCTTGGCCACGGCCTTCAGGGTCATGGTGATCTCGCCGATCTCGAGGACCCGGTTCTGCTGGCTCTGCTTGGTCGTGCCGCGCAGCAGCTGGAGGTAGTCGACGACGACGAGCGCGAGGCCGTGCTTGCGCTTCATACGCCGCGCGCGGGTGCGCACCGCCGCCACCGACAGCGCCGGGGTGTCGTCGATGAAGAGCGGACGCCGCGCCAATGCCTGGCTCGCCTCGACCAGCCGCTGCCATTCGGCGTCGGTGTCGATGCGGCCCTTCCTGAGATCGTCCGAGCTGATCCGCGATTCGGCCGCCAACAGGCGCATCGCCAGCTGCTCGGCCGACATCTCGAGCGAAAAGACGGCGACGGGGTAGGTCTCGAAGCCGTCGCCGTCGTAGTCGTGGCGCCGCTGCGCCGCCGCGTTGGCCGCCATCGTCACCGCCAGCGCCGTCTTGCCCATCGACGGGCGCGCGGCGAGGATCACCAGATCGGAGTTCTGCAACCCGCCCAGCTTGTCGTCGAGGCCGGTGAGCGCCGTCGGCACGCCGGTGACCTTGCCGTCCTTGTGGTAGGCGCTCTCCACCAGCTTGACGGTGTTGGTGAGCACCTGCGGGAAGTCCTTGAAGTCGCCTTGGACCTCGCCCTCCTGGGCGAGGCCGAAGAGCTTGGCCTCCGTCTGCTCGATCTGGTCGCGGCCGCTCTCGTCGGTCTGGGCGTCGTAGGCGCGGTTGACCGTCTCCTCGCCGACCTGGATGAGGCCGCGCTTCAGCGCGAGGTCGTGGACGACGCGGCCGTAATGGTCGGCGTTGACGATGGCCTCGGCGGCGCGGGCGAGGGCGGCCAGATACGCCCCGCCGTCGACCTCCTTCAGCGCCTCGTCCTCGTCGAACAGGCGCTTCAAGGTCACCGCGTCGGCGAGGCGGCCGTCGGCGACGCGGCGGTGGACGGCGTCGAACAGCCGGGCGTGCACCGGCTCGTAGAAGTGCTCGGCGCGGAGGTAGTCGGCGACGCGGTGATAGGCCTCGTTGTTGACGAGGATGGCGCCCAAGAGCGCCTGTTCGGCCTCCAGCGAGTGGGGCAGTACGCGAAAGCCGGCGGCCGCATCGGGGAGGCCGCCGCCGTCGGCGGGGGGCGTGACGTCCTGATCCATAAGGCGACGCTAGCAAGCCGCTCGCGCGAAAGCTAAGGCGGAGATCGCGTCGACGTCGAATTCCGGGGGATCGCACCGTGGACGAGCTGGGGACGAACGGGGACGGCCCGACGCTGCCGACGCGCGCTCGCGCGCCCCGCATCCGGCGCGGGGTGGCGCGGCATTTCGGCGAGCTCGGCGCCGCCGTGCTCGCCGAGGTTCCGCTCGCCAACGGCCGCCGCGCCGATCTCCTGGTGCTGGACGGCAAGGGCGGCCTTTCGATCGTCGAGGTCAAGTCGGGCTCGGCCGACCTCGCCGCCGACCACAAGTGGCCGGACTACCGCGACTTCTGCGACCGGTTCTACTTCGCGGTCGATCTGGCGTTCCCGCGCCAGCGCCTGCCCGGCGATACCGGCGTCGTCCTCGCCGACGACTACGGCGCCGAGATCTTGGCCGAGGCGCCGACGCACCCGTTGAGCGCGCAGCGTCGCAAGGCGGTGACGCTGCGCTTCGCGCAGCTGGCGGCGCGCCGCCTCATGGGCGTCGACGACCCGCTGGCTCAGCTCTCGTAGAGCCAGCTCTCGATCAGATAGCGCGCGATGCTGTCGCGCCCGGGCAGGCTGACGGGGCGGTTGGCGGGGTCGATCAGCTCGTCTTTGTGGAACCAGCGGGCGTCGGCCAGCTCGTCGGCGTCGATCGCGAGCGTGCGCTCGGATGCCGTGGCGTGAAAGCCCAGCATCAGCGACGCCGGAAACGGCCAGGGCTGCGAGGAGCGGTAGCGCATCCGGGTGATCCGCACCCCGGCTTCTTCGAAGATCTCGCGCCGCACGGTGTCCTCGAGGCTCTCGCCCGGCTCCACGAAGCCCGCGAGCGTCGAATACATGTCGGGTGGAAAGCGCGGCGAGCGGCCCAACAGGCAGTGCGCGCCGCAGGCGACGAGGACGATCACCGCGGGGTCGGTGCGCGGAAAGACCGTGCGCCCGCAGCCGCCGCACGCCCGCGCGTGGCCGCCCTCCTTGACGACGCTACGGCCGCCGCAGGCGCTGCAGAAAGCGTGGGTCGCGTGCCAGTAGGAAAGCGCCCGCGCGTAGGCCGCGAGCGCGGCCTCGGCCGCGGGCAGCGCCGGGCCCACCTCGCGCAGGGGGATGGCGGCGCCGGCGGCGGGGTGATCCTCGGCGATGCCGTGGGCGAAGACGGCCACCCCCTGGTGCTCGCCCAAAAAGGGCGCGTCGTCGCCGAGCGTCTCGCCCAGCTCGGCGAGCGCGGTCAGCCGCAGGCGCGGCGCCCCGGTGCCGTCGACCACCGGGTCGAGGCCGTGCAGCGTGACGACGCGGCTGCGCGGATCGCGGCGCCGCGCCGCCAGCCAAGCCGCGTCCTTGCGGCGCAGCGCGGCGCGCTCGAAGGCGGGGTCGGCGTAGCGGTGCGGCGGCGGATTGACGATCTCGGGCATGATTTCGCCAACCTGCCACCTTGCGAACGGCCCTCATAGACCCGAGTATCGGGGTTGGAGGGCTGGCGCGGACGGACCCCTCGCGAACCCGGTCAGATCCGGAAGGAAGCAGCCGTAGCGGGTCCCGGTCCGGGTCGCGTCAGTTCTCCACCTCGTCGTCGGTGTTCCCATTCCCGAGCCGCCCTTGGACGCCGAAGCCCGGCCCTATCGCGTTCTGGCCCGCGCCTACCGCCCCACGCGCCTGAGCGAGCTCGTGGGCCAGGAGGCGCTCGTGCGCTCGCTCACCAACGCCTTCCGCTCGGGGCGGATCGCCCAGGCCTATCTGCTCACCGGCATCCGCGGCACCGGCAAGACGACGACCGCGCGGCTCATCGCCAAGTGCCTCAACTGCGTCGGCGCGGACGGCACCGGCGGGGTCACGCCCGAGCCCTGCGGGGTGTGCGAGCCCTGCCGCGCCATCGCGGACGACCGCCACATCGACGTCCTCGAGATCGACGCCGCCACCAACAACGGCATCGAGCACATCCGCGATCTCGTCGACAACGCCCGCTACGCCCCGGCGGACGGGCGCTACAAGGTCTACATCATCGACGAGGTCCACATGCTGTCGCAGGCCTCGTTCAACGGCCTGCTCAAGACGCTCGAGGAGCCGCCGCCGCACGCCCGCTTCATCCTGGCCACGACCGAGGTCAGAAAGCTGCCGGTGACGGTACTGTCGCGCTGTCAGCGCTACGACCTGCGCCGGATCGAGCCGGACGTGCTCGAGGCGCACCTCGCCGACGTCGCCCGCCGCGAGGGGACGGCGGCCGAGGCGGACGCGCTCGCGCTCATCGCCAAGGTCGCCGGCGGCTCGGCCCGCGACGGCCTGTCGCTTCTGGACCAGGCGATCACCCTCGGCGAGGGCACCGTCGAGAGCGAAGGCGTGCGCGCGATGCTCGGCCTCGTGGATCGCGCTTACGTCCTCGAGCTCCTCGGTCACGTCGCCGGCGGCGAGCCCAAGGCGGCGCTCACGCTCTTTCGCGAGCTGATGGCGGCGGGCGGCGATCCGAAGACGGTGGTCGAGGACCTGCTGGCGCTCACCCACGAGCTCACCCGCGACCAGCTGGAGCCCGAGGCGGCGGCGGCCGAGCGCGCCGAGCTCGCCTCCAAGCTGGGGCTGGCGGTGCTGGCGCGCGCCTGGCAGGTGCTCTTGAAGGGCCTCGACGAGGTCGGCCAGGCCCCCGACGCCGCCGCCGCGGCCGAGATGCTGCTGGTGCGCCTGGCCTGCATGGGCGATCTGCCGCCGCCGGCGGAACTGCTGCGCAAGCTGGAGGGCGGCGGGGCCGTGACCGGCGGCGCGCCGGCACGAGGCGCGTCTTCGGTCGCGAGCGCCGCGCCCGCCGGGACCCGTGGCGCGGCCCCCG
>CAZCVH010000142.1:0-5482 GCA_964502115.1 uncultured Geminicoccaceae bacterium | reverse complement strand
AGCGAGTCGAGACGTCTCGTCCAGCTCGCCACCGGCGCCGACCGCACCCGGCTGCTGTTGCATCCCGACGCGTCCGTCGCCCCCGAGGCCGCCGAGCGGGCGCGGGCCTTGGCGGCACGGCGCGCGGCGGGCGAGCCCTTCGCCTACCTCGTCGGCGAGCGCGAGTTCCGCGGGCTCGCCTTCGCCACCGGACCCGGCGCGCTGGTGCCGCGGCCCGAGAGCGAGACGATGATCGACGCCGCCCTCGCCCATCTGCCGCCCGAGCGGAGCGCGCGCGTGCTCGATCTCGGCACCGGCAGCGGCTGCCTGCTGCTCGCCGTGCTGCACGAACGCCCGCAGGCCTTCGGGCTCGGCGTCGAGCGCTCGCCCGAAGCCCTCGCCTACGCCACGCGCAACCGGCGCGATCTCGATCTCGCCGATCGCTGCGCCTTGATCCAGGCCAGCTGGCTCGACGCGATCGCCGGCCGCTTCGAGCTCGTCCTCGCCAACCCGCCCTACATCCCGGCCGGCGAGATCGACGCGCTGATGGCCGACGTGCGCGACTTCGAGCCGCGGCTCGCCCTCGACGGCGGCGCCGACGGGCTGGCGCCGCACCGCCTCATCCTCGAAGGCCTCGCCGACCGGCTCGCCCCCGGCGGCCTGGCGCTGCTCGAGATCGGCCACGAGCAGGGGGCGGCGGCCGTGGCCGCGGCGCGCGACGCCGGCTTCGCCCGCGCGCATCTCCTGCGCGATCTCGGCGACCGCGACCGCTGCCTCGCCGTGCCGGCGCCGGCCGGCTGAGCCGCGCCCGTGCTCGATCCGTTCGAGCTCGCGCTCACGGGCGCGGCCTTTTTCGCGGCCGGCGTGCTCAAGGGCATCGTCGGGCTCGGCATGCCGATCGTCGTCATCGGCATCACCGCCCCGGTCTTCGGCCTCGCCACCGCGATCCAACTCGTCATCGTGCCGGGTGCCGTCACCAACCTGCGCCAGGCGCTCAAGGGCGGCATGTTCCGCCACATCGTCCAGCGCCAGAAATGGCTCCTGGCCACCACCGCCGCCGGCATCTGGCTCGGCACCTCCGTGCTCGCCGGCGGCGAGGGCGTCTGGCTCGGCCGGCTTTTGGGTGCCGCGCTTCTCGCCTACGCGTTCTACGCCCTGTTGCTGCCGCCCTTGCCCGCGCCGGGGCGCGCCGAGCCGGTCCTCGCGCCACTGATCGGCCTCACCAGCGGGATGATGTCGGGCATGGTCGGCGTCTGGGCGGTGCCGGGGGTGATCTGGATGGCGCTGTTGCGGCTGCCGCGCGACGAGCTGGTGCAGACCCTCGGCATCGTCTTCGTCACCATCAGCCTGGCGCTCGGCGGCAGCTTCGCCCAGCGGGCGCTGTTGCACGCCGACACCCTGCTGCTCTCGGTCCTCGCGCTGCCGGCGATGGTGGCCGGCATGGTCGTGGGCGAGCGTCTGCGCCACCGCCTGCCCGAGCAGGCCTTTCGCCGGGTCTTCCTGGTGGCGCTGCTCGTGCTCGGCGGTGCCATCGCGGCGACGGCGTGACGCGTCAGAGCCCGGCGACGAGCCCGTGGATCAGCCCCGACAGCAGCGCCACCGCCACCGCCGCGCTGAGCGGCAGCCGCAACAGCGGATACCAGCCGGGCGCGAGACCGTCGCGCACGAGCGCCAGATCGAAGCGCAGCACCAAGGCGAACGCCGCCAGAAGGAAGGCGTAAGGCCAGGGAAAGGGCGCGAAGACACCGGCCCAGGCGACGAGGCAGGGGACCACCGAGGTGGCCAGCACCTCGAGGCGGGCGCGGTCGTCGAGCGCGGCGGCGGCCCCGAAGCCCCACTGCGCGCCGGCCATGAAGCTCGCGATGGCCAGCGCGTAGGCGATCAGCGCGGTGTGCAGGAAGCCGGCGAGCTGGCCCGCGGCGAGCCAGACGCCGAGCCCGGCCACGGCGAACGGGATCAGCCCGGCCATGCCGAGCCATAGCGCGGGGCGCGGGACGGGATCGGGGCTCGACCGGCTCGAGCCGCTCACGGCAGGCGCTCCAGCGCCGTGCAGAGCCGATCGAAGACGGCGTCGGCGTCGACCCGCTCGATGACGCGGGCGTTGGGCGCGTGCGGCGTGCGGCCGCGGATGTCGACCACGCTGCGGCCACGGCAGACACCTTCGGTCACGATCTCGACGACGGCGTCGCGGCCGTCGAAGAGCTCGGGCGTCAGGAGGTAGCCCACCGCCAGCGGGTCGTGCAGCGCCCCGCCGTCGGCCGCGCGCGCGGCGTAATGGCCGAGCATGCCGGCGACGGTGCGCCCGGCGGCGTTGTCGAGCGCCCGCAGGCGCTCCAGGCGCGGCGGCGTCGGCCGCACCTGCTCGGTGACGTCGAGGCCGAGCATGACGATCGGCACGCCGCTCTCGAAGACGACCCGCGCCGCGTGCGGGTCGACGTAGAAATTGAACTCGGCCGACGGGGTGACGTTGCCCGCGCCGATCGCGCCCCCCATCAGCACGATGCGGGCGAGCCGGGGCGCGATCGCCGGGTCCTTCACCAGCGCCATCGCGACGTTGGTGAGCGGGCCGACGGCGCAGATGGTGAGCTGGTCGTGGGCGTGCGCCAGCTCGACGAGGCGGTCGACGGCGTGGCCGTGGGCGAGCTCGACCTTGGCCGGGGGTAGCTCGGCACCGTCGAGCCCGCTCTCGCCGTGGACGTGGGCGGCGGTCTCGAGAGGCTCGACCAGCGGGCGCGGGCAGCCGGCATGGACGGCCAGGTCGGCGCGGCCGGCGAGGGTGACGACGCGCCGGGCGTTGGCGGCGGTGAAGGCGAGCGGGACATTGCCGGCGACGACGGTGACGGCCCGCAGATCCAAGGGCGAGGCGCAGGCCCACAACAGCGCGATCGCGTCGTCGACGCCCGGATCGCAGTCGATCGCGACCGGCCCCATCGGCTCTCCTTTCTCGGCTTCACGCTGTTCCGCGCGGTCCGCTACCCTAGAGTCACCAAGAGGCCAAGGGGAAGGACATGAACGAGATCGAGCGCCGGCTGGCCGCCGCCGGCATCACCCTGCCGGACGCGCCCGCAGCGGCGGCCAACTACGTGCCGGCGCAGATGGGCGCCGGCCTGTTGTTCGTCGCCGGTCAGTTGCCGCTCGCCGACGGCCGCGTGCAGCAGGTCGGCAAGCTCGGCGGCGGCGTCGGTCTGGAGGACGGCCGAGCGGCGGCGCGGCTCTGCGCACTCAACGTCCTGGCCCAGGCCAAAAAGGCGCTCGGCGGTGATCTCTCCCGCATCGAGCGGACGCTCAAGGTGCAGGGCTTCGTCAACTGCACCCCGGATTTCACCGAGCACCCGAAGGTCGTCGACGGCGCCTCGGACCTGCTGGTCGAAGCGCTGGGCGATGCCGGCAGGCACGCCCGCTTCGCCCTCGGTGCGCCGAGCCTGCCCTTCGACGCCGCCGTCGAGGTCGACGCCACGTTCGAGGTCGCGTGAGCGCGGAGCCCATCTTGCGGCTGGTGCGCGGCGTCGCCGGTCTCGACGCCGCCGCCTGGGACGCCCTGGCGCCGGCCGGCAACCCGTTCGTGCGCCACGGCTATCTGGAGGCGCTGGAGGCCTCCGGTTCGGCCGTGCCCGACACCGGCTGGGCGGCCGTGCCGCTGGTGATGGGGGAGCCGTCGGCGCCCGAGGGCATCGTTCCCGCCTACGTCAAATCGCACAGCCAGGGCGAGTACGTCTTCGACCACGGCTGGGCCCACGCCTACGAGAACGCCGGCGGGCGCTACTACCCCAAGCTGCAGGTCGCGGTGCCGTTCACGCCGGTGACCGGGCCCCGCCTGCTCGCCCGCGACGACGACGCCAAGCGCCGGCTCATCCGCGGCCTCGCCGCCGCCGCCGAGCCGCTCGACGTGTCCTCGGTCCACGTCACCTTCTGCACGGCCGAGGAGGCGGCCATGTTCACCGCCGAAGGCTGGGCGATGCGCTACGGCGTGCAGTATCACTGGACCGATCGCGGCTTCGGCGACTTCGACGGCTTTCTCGGAGCGCTCAAGAGCAACAAGCGCAAGGCGATCCGCAAGGAACGCCGCAAGGTCCAGGACAGCGACCTCGAGATCCGGGTGCGCCGGGGCGGCGAGATCACGCCGGCGGAGATGGACGCGTTCTACCCGTTCTATCGCGCCACGATCGACAAGCGGGTCTGGGGCAACGCCTATCTGCGCCGCGACTTCTTTCGGATGCTGGCGGAACGGCTGGGCGACGCGCTCGTCCTGACCCTGGCCTACGACGGCGAGCGCTGCGTGGCGGGAGCGATGCACCTCGTCGGCGGCGACACCCTCTACGGCCGGCTGTGGGGGGCGCTGGAGGACTACAAGTTCCTCCATTTCGAGCTCTGCTACTACCAGGCCATCGAGCTCGCGCTCGAATGGGGCCTCGCCCACGTCGAGGCCGGCGCGCAGGGCGAGCACAAGCTGCAGCGCGGCTACGCCCCCACCCTCACCTACTCGGCGCACTTCATCCGCGATCCGGGCCTGCGCACCCCGGTCGAGCAGTTCCTCGCCCGCGAACGCCGCCAGGTGGAGCAGGAGATCCCGATGTTGGAGGAGTACCTGCCCTACCGCCGGGCCGGGGAATAGGGCCGGTCACGAAAAGAAAGGGCGGTCCCGCGGACGGGGCCGCCCCTGCGAACGCACCAGGGGGCCGCATCATTAGCGACCCCCTCGGTCGGGTCGATCAGACCTTGCGCACCACGAAGGCGCCCCAGCCGATCTTGCCCTGGTTGCCGCCGTCGACCCAGAACTGCAGCGCCTGGGCGGTGCGGTCGACCAGATCGGCGCCGATCTTCTCGTCGAACTCGCCGCGACGCTGGAGCAGCTGCGTGCGCACCCAGTCGTAGGTGGGCGCCACGTTCTGCGACCAGTCGGCCTGGGTCTCGATCTCGAAGCCGAGCTCCTTCAGCGCCCGCTCGTAGTCCGCCATGTCCCACATGTCGGAGAGCTTGATGCGCGCGAAGATGCGCTCGCGGTCCTCCGGCGTGGCGCTCTCACGGATCAACAGGTCGCTGAAGACCAGCCGGCCGCCCGGCTTGAGCACGCGCTCGGCCTCCTCCAGCACGTGCTTCTTGTCGGCGGCGTGCAGAAAGGCTTCCTGGCTGGTGTAGACGTCGAAGGTCTCGGCGTCGTACGGCAGGTCGTGGAAGTCGGCCCACTCGAAGTTGACCAGATCGTCGAGACCGGCGTCCGCGGTGAGCTCGCGGCCCCATTCGAGCTCGCGCTCGGAGATGTTGGTCGCCAGAACCCGGCAGCCGAGGCGCCGCGAGAGATAGCGGGCGAAGGCGCCGTAGCCGCAGCCGACGTCGAGGACGAGGCCGCGCCGGTCGACCTGGATGAGGTCGGCGAGCTTGCGGTTGGAGCGATCCATCGCCGCCTGCAGGCTCTCGCCCTCGAGCTCGAACGTGCCGATGTGGATGTTCTCGCCCCAGATCTCGCGATAGATCTCGTCGGCCGCGCCGTCGTAGTACTCGCGGG
>CAZCVH010000141.1:0-5519 GCA_964502115.1 uncultured Geminicoccaceae bacterium | reverse complement strand
GACCACCTCGCCAAGGTCGAGGAGCTGTGGCGGCATTTCGGCGATGAGGTGCATCCGCATCTGGAGTTCGTGCGCTTCGGCGGCGAGATCGCCTGCTTCGGGCTGCAGGTCGTCGAATACACCAGCGCCGCGCGGTTGCAGGCGATCATGGACGAGCACAACGGTCGCGGCTGTCCCATCTTCAACCCGCACGACTACACGCTCGAAGGCGGCGGCATGAAGAAGGTCGACCACCTCCAGCTCGACTTCAAGCGCGAGGCCGACCCCAAGGGCCTCTTGAACCCCGGCAAGATGATCGGGTGGGAGAACCCGGACTACGACGACAGCGCCGACCGCCGTTTTCTCTACGAGCATTGAGACGGTGGGGGTGCCCTCAGCCGCCGGCCGCGTCGCGCCGGTCAGGGCCGTTCTTCAGGTTGGCGAGCGGCCAGCGCACCATCTCCTCGAACAGGGCCACGAGGCGTCCGGCGACGTGGTCGAGGACGGCCTCGCCGGTGGCGGCGTCGGCCCGGGTGGCGTCGCCGGCGGCGCCCGCGGCGTGAAGATCCTGCGCCTGCCAGCCGAAGCCGGCGGCCCCGAGGCCCATCAGGATCGGAAAGTCGGCCTCGGCGCGCGCGGTCAGCGGCGCGAAGTCGTCCGCTTCGCTCATGCGCACGTGCTCGGGGTGCAGCGCCAGCATCAAGCTGGTCTCGACCTCGCCGGCATGGATGCCGTGGCGGCGCTCGGCGGCGTCGATCAGCCCGTCGGGCAGACCGAGCTGGGGCCAGGAGACGGCGGCGGTGAACATGCCGTGGTCGATGCGGAGCTGGCGGGCGACGATCTGCACGACCTGGATCTGCCCACCATGGCTGTTGAAAATCAAAAGCTTACGGACGCCGGCTCGGGCAACGCTCGAGCCGAGCTCGTACCACTGCCGGCGCAGCGTCTCGGCGGTGAAGGTGAGCGTGCCGGGGTAGTCGACGTGCTCCTCGCTGCGCCCGACCCACATCGTCGGCAGGGTCGTGACCGGCAGCTCGGCGGGGGTGCGCGCCAGCGCGCGGTCGAGCAGGCCGATGTTGATCGCGGCGTCGACCATCAGCGGCAGGTGCGGGCCGTGCTGCTCGACCGCGCCCACCGGCAGGACCGCCACCCAGCGTTCGGGGTCGACCTGCGCGAAGTCGGCGCTGGTCATCTCGCACCAACGGCGGCGGGGCGGGGGATCCATGCTTGCTCCGGGCGCGGCGAGGGGTTTTGTTCGCAGCCTAGCCGGGCCTGCGGCGCTGTCGACCGTCGAGCTGGACATGAGCCATGACCGAGCCCTCGCTGCGCGCGCCCTACGGGCGCTACCGCCACGTCGTCGCGGTCGCGAACGCCCGGCGCCTCGTCTTGTTCTCGGGCCAGATCGCCGTCGCGGCGGACGACCACATCCCCGCCGGCATCGAGGCTCAGACCCGGCTGATCCTCGCCAACATCGAGATGCAGCTGCGCGAGCTCGAGCTCGACCGCCGCCATCTGATGCGGCTGACCACCTATCTGGTCGATCCGGCCGACCGGCCGGGCTACATGGCGGTGCGCGACGACTGGGTGCCCGACCCGCCGCCGGCCTCGACGCTGGTCTACGTCGCGGGGCTGGTGAACCCGGCGCTCAAGGTCGAGATCGAAGCGATCGCGGCCGCCTGATGCGGGTGCTCCACCTCTACGCCCATCCGCTGGAAGCCAGCTTACACGGGGCGATACGCCGAAAGGCTCAGCGAGCACTCGAAGCCGGTGGTCACGAGGTCGACGTCATCGACCTCTACGCCGAAGGCTTCGATCCGGTGCTGTCGGCCGACGAGCGGGAGCGCTACCACGACGAGGCCCGCAACACGGTCGGGATCGAAGGCTACGTCGAGCGGCTCCGGCGCGCCGAGGCGCTGGTGGTGCAGTTTCCGACCTGGTCCTTCGGGCCGCCCGCCATCCTCAAGGGCTTCTTCGACCGCGTCTTCGTCCCCGGCGTCGCCTTCGACATCTCGGATCCGGCGAAGGTGCGGCCGCTCTTCGGCCATATCCGCCGGCTCGTGGGCGTGGTGACCTACGGCCGGCCGCGCCTGCACGCCCGCTGGGTCGGCGATCCGCCGCGCAGGCTGGTGACGCGTCATCTGCGCTGGTTCGTCGCCGCGGGCGCGCCGGTGCACTACGAGGCGCTCTACCATCTGAACGTCGCCACCGACGCCCGGCGACGCCGCTTTCTCGACCGGGTCGAGCGTCGGCTCGGAGCGCTTTGATGCGACTGCTGGTGGTCCACGCCCACCCGGTCGCGACGAGCTACAACCGCGCGCTGTTCGAGCTCACGCTGGCGACGCTCGCCGCGCGCGGTCACGACGTCGAGGGGCTCGATCTCTACGCCGAGGGCTTCGCGCCGGCGCTCGACGCCGAGAGCCGCCGCCGTTACGAGGAGCACGGCGCCAACGCCCGGCCGGTGGCGGCGGAGCTGGAGCGGCTGGCGCGCTGTCAGGGGCTGATCTTCGTCTACCCGACCTGGTGGTACGCCCAGCCGGCGATCCTGAAGGGTTGGTTCGACCGCGTCCTGCTGCCGCATGTCTGCTTTCGCATGCCGGAGCCGGGGCGGCCGATCGGCCCGCGCCTGACCCACATCCAGCTGTTGGGCGGGATCAGCACCTACGGCGCGCCCTGGTGGTTCACCCGCTGGGTCGGCGATCCCGGTCGCCGCATCCTGATGCGCGGCATCAAGCCTTTGATGCACGCGCGCTGTCGAACCTTCTGGTGCGCGCTGCACAGGATGGACAGCGTGAGCGCCGCCGGGCGCGAGGCGTTCGAGATGCGGGTGCGCCGCCGGCTCGAGCGTCTGCCCGTCGACGTCGCCGAGCTGCCGGTGGAGATGGGCGATCAGGCGCTCTGGTCGGAGGTCTGAGCCGGGCTTTCGGGCCAGGTGAAGCGAAAGACCGTCCCGCGTTCGCCGTCCTCGCTGCTCACCTCGAGGGCGCCGCCGTTGCGCTCGACCGCCTTTTTCACCAGCGCCAGCCCCATGCCGCTGCCGCCGACATCGGCGCGCGCGCCCGCCTTTTGGAAGATCTCGAAGATGCGCTCCTGGTAGCGGCCGGGGATGCCGGGGCCGTCGTCGGCGATCTCGAGGGTCGGCACCGGCGCGTCCGCGATCGCGCGGACCTCGATGCGGCCCGTCGCGCGGTCGTGGTGTTTGACGGCGTTGCCGACGAGGTTGCGCACGACGTGCTCCAGCAAGCCGGGGTCGGTCGTGATCGTCGGCAGGTCCGGATCGACCACGACCTCGAAGCCGGCGGGCGGGGCCACCAGCTCCAACTGCGCCGCCACCAGGGCGCCGACGTCCACCGGCTGCGGGGTGCCGCCCTGGCGCCCGACGCGCGAGTAGGTCAAGAGGTCTTGAATCATCTGCTCCATCTGGAGGACACGTTCGGACACCAGGTCGAGATGCTCGGTGTTCTCCGCACTCAGGCCGGGACCCAGGTCGCTGCGCAGAAACTCCAGCATCGTGCGCACCGAGCGCAGCGGCGACTTGAGGTCGTGGGAGGCGATGTAGGCGAAACGCTCGAGATCCTCGTTGGCGCGCTTGAGCGCGGTGTTCTGCTGCTCGAGGCTGCGCTGCGTCGTCTTGAGCTCGCTGACGTCGGCGACCGAGAAGATGACGCCCACCACCCGTTCGCCGTGGTCACGGTAGGGATGCACCCGGGCCAGACCGGCGTCGCCGGTCGGGTCGTTCGGCAGGTCCACCGGTACCTGTCGGCTCTCGCCGTCGTCGCGGGTGGCCGCGACCGCGTCGACGAGCAGGGTGTCGCCGGCGGGCAACGCCGCCGCGATCGGCTGGCCGATATCGGTGCGGGCGAAGCGGAAGAACCGGCCGGCCGCCGGGGTGTAGCGGCGCAGCCGCAGCGCCTCGTCGAGGACCACGACGGCGAGGTCGGCGGCGCGGAAGAGGTTCTCGACGTCGAGGTTGAGGGCGTTCAGCTCCGCGATCTGGCGTTCGTGCTCCTGGCGCACGGCGATCAACTCCGCGTTCATGGCGGCGAGCCGCCGGTTGGTGGCCTCGAGATCGTCGATCGAGGCCTGAAGCTCGTCGTTGGCGGTCCCGAGCGTCAGCTGGCGCGTCGCCAACTCCTCCATGGCGTGGCGCAAGCTTTCGCTGGTCGTCACCAGATGGCGCCGCAGCAGGGCGGCTTCGGGTTCACCGTCGGGCGTGATCGGGGTGTTGGCGCCCGCGGTCTCGCGCAGCTCGATCAGCCACAGCGGTTCGTCGTCGGCGTCGGTGCCCTGGAGCGGGGTCACCTGCACGGCGCCGCCGTCGAGCTGGCCGGAGGGCCGGGTCACGGGCGCCGTCGACGACGCCTGGCGCCGCGTGGCCAGAAAGGCGGCGATCAGCGGCGAGCGCAGCGGCGGCAGGGTGGCGGTGCCCAGGGTCGGCCCGTGCGGTGGCGTCGGCGCGGTCAGCAGCCGCGCCGCGCTGCCGGTGGTGCCGTGGATCCTGCCGGCGCCGTCGACGATGAGGGCGGCCGGCGCGAAATGGCGCACGACCCGCTCGAGGAGCGCGACCCCGCGGCAGGCGCTCGCCCGCGGGCGGGTGGTGCGGCGATGCGGGCGCGGTCGGCGCGCGGGGCGATGGTACAGGCCGCTCTCGCGGTCGACCGCCTCGAGCTCGAGCCCGGGGTCGTCGACCTGCCGGCCGGGCCCGGTGAACAGGAAACCGCCGAGCGCGAGCGCGTGGTGCAGCCGCCGCAGCAGGCAATCGGCGCAGGCGCCGGGCGCGTGCGCCAATGCCCGGCTGGCGTCGATGAAGTCGATGTCGGCGAACGGGGTGTCGTACATCGTGTCCTGGACGCTGAAGATGATGCGCCCCCGCAGGCGCGCCTTCAGCTGCCAGTGCTCGCCGGTCCAGTTGAAGCAGCGCCGAAAGCCGGCCTTGAGGAACGCCCGGGCGATGCGGCGGTCGAGCACGCCGGTGCTGGCGCGTTTGACCATCGCCTCGTCGGGCTCGGTGGCGAAGATGCGCGGCTGCGGGTGGCGGTGGTCGTCGCCGAGCCGCCGCTGCAGGAGTGCCGCGAGCGCGAAGGCGCCGGCACCGTCGCCGCAGTGCGGCACCCACAGGCGCACGGGGTGGCCCTGCTCCGCGCGCCGGGCGAGGCGGGCGAGGGCGTGATGGTCGACCGCCGCGAAGGCCGCGCCGGCGATGTCGGGTTCGGTTTCCCGGCCGGCGGCCCCGAGCCTCACCGGCGCATGGCCGTGGCGCACGAAGGAGTTCGACATTCGCTCCCGCCCTTACGATTGCACAAGGAATATAGACCTATAAAAGGAGCGGATGCAATCGCCGCCAGCCCGCGGCGCGGGCGTGACACGCGTCGTGGGACGGCGCAGCGTACCCGAGGTCGCCGTCGAGCGTGGCCATGGTGAGCAAACCCGCGGCCGACGCCCCGTCGCCGGGTCTCTTCGCCTTCTTCGGGCGCCCGGCGCGGCAGGGGCCGGGGGCGGTCGAGGTCGCGCGCGCTCGACGACGACCGGCGCGCGACCTCGAC
>CAZCVH010000140.1:0-5563 GCA_964502115.1 uncultured Geminicoccaceae bacterium | reverse complement strand
CACCGAGATCTACACTCTTTCCCTACACGACGCTCTTCCGATCTGGCCGTCGCCGGCGGCGCCACCCGCAGCGCCTCGGTCCGCGCCGCGCTCGACGCCGTCGCCGCCGACGCCCCGGACCGGATCTTGATCCACGACGCCGCGCGGCCGCTGGTCTCGACGGCGCTCGTCACCCGCGTCGTCGCCGCGCTCGCGCATCACGCCGCGGTGGTGCCCGGCGTCGCCGTCCGCGACACCCTCAAGCGCGCGCCGCAGGGGACCATCGAGGCGACCGTCGACCGTGGCGGGCTGGTCGCGGTGCAGACCCCGCAAGGCTTCGCCTATCCGCTCCTGCGCGAGGCTCACGCCCGCGGCGACGACGCCACCGACGACGCCGGGCTGGTCGAGCGCATGGGCGTGCCCGTCCACGTCGTCGAGGGTGAGATGACCAATCTCAAGATCACCGAACCCGACGATCTGGCGCTCGCCGAGCGCTGGCTCGCGGCCCCGAAGGTCCCCCGCGTCGGCACCGGCTTCGACGTCCACCGCCTCGCCGCCGGCGACGGCGTCGTCCTGGGTGGGATCACGATCCCGTGCGGGCTGCGCCTGGTCGGCCATTCCGATGCCGACGTCGCGCTGCACGCGCTCACCGACGCGCTCCTCGGCACGCTCGGCATCGGCGACATCGGCACGCTCTTTCCGCCGAGCGAGGAGCGCTGGCGGGGCGCGGACAGCGCGCTCTTCCTCGTCGAGGCCGGGCGCCGGCTCGGGGCCGCGGGCGGCGCGATCGCCCATCTCGACCTCACCGTGCTGGCCGAACGGCCCCGCATCGGCCCGCACCGCGAGGCCGTGCGCGCGCGCATCGCCGAGATCCTCGAGCTCGACGCCGCGCGGGTGAGCGTGAAGGCGACGACGACCGAGAAGCTCGGCTTCACCGGCCGCGGCGAGGGCATCGCCGCGCAGGCGGCGGCGACGGTGCTGTACCCGGCGTGACCGCGCTCGCCCGGTTCGTGGCGACCTTCGCCTATATCGGCTACCTGCCGCGCGCCCCCGGCACCTGGGGCTCGGCGGCGGCGCTGCTACCGGGCACCGCGATCCTCTTCGGCTGGGGTCCGTGGGCGCTGCTCGCCGCCACGGTCGCGCTCACGCTCGTGGGCGTGTGGGCCTTCGCCGTGGTCGAGCGCGTCACCGGCCGTCACGACCCGCGCGAGGGCGTCGTCGACGAGGCCGCGGGGCAGTGGTTGGCGCTGGTTCCGGCCGGCCACACCGTCCCGGACCTGGTCCTCGCCTTCGTGCTCTTTCGGGTCTTCGACATCGTCAAACCCTGGCCCTGCAACCGCATCGACGCGAGCGAGGTCCGGGGTTGGAGCGGCATGCTCGACGACGTCGCCGCCGGTGCGTACGCTTGCGGTGCTACGTTCGCGCTGCGGGGGTTCACCGATGCCTGGTGGGGAGGTTGAGGCCGCGGCGGTGCTGGACGCCTGCCGTGCCCGGGGCTGGCGGCTGGCGACCGCGGAGAGCTGCACCGGCGGGTTGATCGCGGCCCGGCTGACCGACATCGCCGGCGCCTCGGACGTGGTCGAGGGCGGCGTCGTGGTCTACGCCGACGCCCAGAAGATCCGTTGGCTGCGCTTGCGTCGCGAGCTGCTGGCGCGCGACGGCGCGGTGAGCGAGACCACGGCGCGGGCCATGGCCGAGGGCTGCCGCGAGACCTTCGGCGTCGACGTGGCCGTCGCGGTGACCGGCATCGCCGGGCCCGGCGGCGGCAGCGCGGAGAAGCCGGTCGGCCTCGTCCACCTCGCCGTGGCGACGCCCACGGCCACGAGCCATCGCCGCGCGGTGTTCACGGGCGACCGCCGCGCGATCCGCGAGGCGACGGTCGACGCCGCCTTCGCGCTGGTGGCGTCAGCGGCTGGAGGTGGCGAGGTCGCTTGAGACCTCGAGGGTCTTCGAGGTCGTGTCACGGCCGCCGTAGAGCTGGCGGGCGCGGGCCTCGAAGGCGGCCACCATCCGGCGCACCGCCTCGTTGAACAACAGCCCGATCAGCCGCTGCAGCATCCGCGACTTGAACTCGAAGTCGACGTAAAAATCGACGATGCAGCCGCCGTCGTCGGCCTGATGAAAGGCCCAGTGGTTGTTGAGATAACGGAACGGCCCGTCGATGTACTCGACGTCGATCCGGCGCTCCTCGGGGTGCAGGGTTACCTTCGAGCGGAAGCGCTCGCGGTACACTTTGAAGGCGATGACGAGATCGGCATAGAACACCGCGCCTTCGCGCTTGGTGATGCGCGCGGCCTTACACCAGGGCAGGAATTGGGGGTACTGCTCGACACCGGCGACGAGCCCGAAGAGCTCGTCGGGATGGTAGGGCAGATGACGCTTCTCGGCGTGGGTGGGCATGGTTCAGCTGGCCGCCGCCTCGAGTTGCGCGGCGCGCGCGGCGCGCAGTTTCTGGAAGTCTTCGCCGGCATGGTAGGACGACCGGGTCAGCGGCGACGCCGAGACCATGAGAAAGCCTTTGGCCCGCGCCGACTTGGCGTAACCGTCGAACTCCGCCGGCTCGACGTAGCGCTCGACCTTGTGATGACGCACCGTCGGCTGCAGGTACTGGCCGATGGTGAGGAAGTCGACCGCGGCCGAGCGCATGTCGTCCATCACCTGCAGCACCTCGCGCTTCTCCTCGCCGAGCCCGACCATCATTCCGGACTTGGTGAACATCGCCGGGTCGCGGCTCTTCACGTGGTCCAGGAGCTTGAGCGAGTGGTAGTAGCGCGCCCCCGGCCGCACCGTGCGGTAGAGCCGGGGCACCGTCTCGAGGTTGTGGTTGTAGACGTCGGGCTTGGCCGCGACGATCGCGTCGACGACCGCGACCGGCTTTCTCAAGAAGTCCGGGGTGAGGATCTCGATGGTCGTCCGCGGGCGGCGGCGGCGAATGGCCTCGATGCAGCGCACGAACTGAACCGCCCCGCCGTCCTCGAGATCGTCGCGGTCGACCGAGGTGATGACGACGTGCTCGAGCGCCATGGTCTCGACGACGTCGGCGAGGCGCTCGGGCTCGTCGGGTTCCACCGGTTGCGGCGCCCCGGTCTTGACGTTGCAGAAGGCGCAAGCGCGGGTGCAGGTGTCGCCGAGGATCATCACGGTGGCGTGCCGTTTCGACCAGCACTCCCCGACATTCGGGCACGCCGCCTCCTCGCAGACCGTGGTCAGCCGCTTTTCACGCAACAGCTTTTTGGTCTCGAAATAGACCGGCTGGGTCGGCGCTTTCACCCGAATCCAGTCGGGCTTGCGCGCGGTCGGCGCGTCGGGGCTGGTCCTGGGCCCGGCCTTCACCGTGACGGTGGCCATGGCATCCTCGCTTGCTAGTCGTTCAGAAGTGGATCGCCCGACCGTACGCGTCCAGTACGGATTCGTGCATCATCTCAGACAAGGTGGGGTGCGGGAACACGGTGTGCATCAGGTCGGCCTCGGTCGCTTCCAATTGTCGCGCAATGACATACCCCTGGATCATCTCGGTGACCTCGGCCCCCACCATGTGCGCGCCCAAGAGCTCTCCGGTCGCGGCGTCGAACACCGTCTTCACCAGCCCGTCCGGCTCGCCCAGCGCGATCGCCTTGCCGTTGCCGACGAAGGGAAAGCGCCCGACCCGCACCTCGTAGCCGGCGTCGCGCGCCTCCTGCTCGGTCAGCCCGACCGAAGCCAGCTGCGGCGACGAGTAGGTGCAGCCGGGGATCTTGGTGACGTCGAGCGGATGCGCGCCTTCCACGCCGGCGATGGCCTCGACGCAGGCGACCCCCTCGTGGCTGGCCTTGTGGGCGAGCCAGGGCGCGCCGGTGACGTCGCCGATGGCGTAGAGGCCGGGCTCGCCGGTGCGGCCGAAGCCGTCGACCTTGATGTGGCCGCGCTCGACCTCGACGGCCGTGTTCTCCAATCCGAGGTTCTCGACGTTGCCGACGATGCCGACCGCCATGACGACCCGGTCGACCGCGAGCTCGCGCGTCCCCGCAGCCCCCTCGATCGCGGCCTTCACGCCCGTGTTCGTGCGCTCGAGCGCCTTCACCGTGGCGCTGGTCTCGATCTTGATGCCGCGCGCCTCGAACTGCTTGTGGGCGATCGCCGAGATCTCGGCGTCCTCGACCGGCAGGATACGGTCGACCACCTCGACCACGGAGACGTCGACGCCCATCGCCCGATAAAAGCTCGCGAACTCGATGCCGATCGCACCCGAACCCACCACCAGGATCGAGTTCGGGATCTCGTTGGGGACCATCGCTTCCTTATAGGTCCAGACCCGCTCGCCGTCGGCCTCGAGACCCTTGAGCTGGCGGGCGCGCGCGCCGGTGGCGAGGATGACGTGGTCGGCCTCGACGCTGTCCTCACCACCCTTGGTGAGCCTGACCGCGACCTTGCCCCTGCCGGCGAGTCGGCCCTCGCCGTCGATCACCTGCACCTTGTTCTTTTTGAGCAGATGGCCGACGCCGCGGGTGAGCTGACCGGCGACATCGCGCGAGCGCTTGACCACGGCCTCGACGTCGAAGCGTGGATTGTCGACTTCGAAGCCGAACTCCTTGACGTGATGCATCAACTCGTAGACCTCGCCCGAGCGCAACAGCGCCTTGGTCGGGATGCAGCCCCAGTTGAGGCAGATGCCGCCCAGATGCTCGCGCTCGACCAGCGCCGTCTTCAAGCCCAGCTGGGCCGCGCGGATGGCGGCGACGTAGCCGCCCGGCCCGCCGCCGACGACCACGACGTCGACCTTGGACGCCATAACAACTCCCTTCCGATCAGCGGATTACCGGCGTTCCTTCACGCGACTGCTCAAAGCAGAAGCGTCATCGGATCCTCGAGGATCGCCTTGACGTGGCGCATCACCTCCGCCGCGAGCGCGCCGTCGACGACGCGGTGATCGACCGACAGCGTCGTCGTCATCACGGTCGCGATGGCGAGCGCGCCGTCCTCGACCACCGGCCGCTGCTCGCCGGCGCCGACGGCGAGAATGCCCGACTGCGGCGGGTTGATGATGGCGGCGAAGTCGCGCACGCCCAACATCCCCATGTTCGAGATGCAGAACGCGCCGCCCTGGTATTCCTCGGGCGCGAGCTTGCCGGCGCGGGCGCGGTCGGCGAGATCCTTCATCTCCGCCGAGATGGTGGCGAGGCCCTTGCCGTCCACCCGCCGCAGCACCGGCGTGATCAGCCCGCCCTCGAGCGCCACCGCCACCGCCACGTCGACCTCGGTGAGCCGGAAGATCTTGTCGCCGCCGAAGATCGCGTTGGCGGCGGGCACCCGCTTGAGCGCGATGGCGCACGCCTTGATGATGAAGTCGTTGACCGAGAGCTTGTAATCGGCGTCGGCGCGGCCGTTGAGTTCAGCGCGCAATTTGAGCAGGGCGTCGAGCTCGACGTCGACGGTGACGTAGAAATGGGGGATCTCGCGCTTGGCCTCGGCGAGGCGCTTGGCGATGGTTTTGCGCATGGTGTCGAGCGGCACCACCTCGTGGGGCGCGCTCGGCTCGGCGAAACCCGCTTGGGGCGGCGCCGGCTGAGGTTCGGGCTGCGGCGCGGCGGCGGGCGCGGCCCGCGGC
>CAZCVH010000139.1:3256-5583 GCA_964502115.1 uncultured Geminicoccaceae bacterium | reverse complement strand
AGTGCTGAGGCCGCGCCGTCGCGACAACCCGCCGCCGGCGACACCGACGCTGGCGGCGGTGCCGCCGTCGGGCTCGTCGCGGGTGCTGCGGACCCGGACGTCGCCGCCGGCGAAGGTGTCGCCGGAGCCGGGCTCGCTGCCGGCGAGCGGGCGGCCAGGTCGCTCTCGCCTGGACGTCGCGCCGAACGTTCGGCTTCGACCCCCGTTTTTCGGCCAACCCTTTGCCCAGCCAAGACGAATGCGGCCTCCCGGTTCGTTTCGCAGGCGCGCCCGCGAGGCGGCCTTCCCGGCCCCGACGGGCCCGCAGCCCGTCCGTCACAAGTGCCCGCCTATCAGAAATAGGTCGAAAAGCCTATCCGTCGTTCGGGCCGCCGTACGACCACCGCCGAGCCCGGCCGAACCGACCGCAGCGTCCGCCTGCGGCCCGAAGGCGCCTCAACACCTCCGCGCCGGTATGGCAGCTCACCACGGGGAACGGACCGGGCCGAAGCCATGCTGTAGGTCAGCTTTCGAACATCCAACGGCGGCCACGGTCCGCCATCACGGGTTCATCACCCGCCATCGGGCTCGAGTAGAAATCAGCGAGACCAAGGATCGGGGCGTCTTTCCCGACGAGCGGGTCTCGGGCAAAGCTGCCATCGGCGGGCGGGAACCTGACCCGGGGAGTCTTCGATGCCGTCTTCGATGTCAGCGATCCGGGCGACCGCCATTCTGGTCCTCGGGACGGGGGTCGCGCTGTCCGCCCATGCGCAGTCGCAACCCCTGTCATCGCGGGAGTCGGATCCGCGCGCGATGGGGTGGATGCAAGGCTTTCCGCCGCCCGCAGACAGGATGATCACCCAGCCCGACTCGGTGTATTTCAGCTTCCCCCGCCTGCGTTGGTCGGTGTGCCACCTTCGCGAGTTTTTGCCCACCGAGCGGATCAGCCGCGGCCTCGGGGCGCCGAAGCCGCTCGCCTATCCGGCACCGCCCGAGTTCGCCGAGATGCGCGTGGCGATCGACGCCCTCGAGTTCGCGCCGATGGACGGTGGCGAGGTGACGACCTGGGAGGAGTCGCTTTTCGCCAACTACACCGACGGGATGCTGATCATCCACCAGGGCCGCGTCGTCTACGAGCGATACTTTGGCTGTCTGGAGGAGGACAGTGTGCACGCCGCCATGTCGATGACCAAGTCGATCACGGGCCTTCTCGCCGAAATCCTCGTGATCGAGGGCGCGCTCGACGACACGGCACTCGTCTCCGACATCATCCCGGAGATTGCGGGCAGCGCGTTCGCCACCGCCACCGTCCGGCAGGTCATGGATATGACCACGGGTGTGAAATTTTCGGAGGATTACGCCGATCGGGACGCCGACATCTGGCTCTACTCGGCCGCCGCCAGCCCCCTGCCCAAGCCGGAGGGCTACGCTGGCCCCGAGGGCTACTGGGAGTATCTGCAGCAGGTGCCGCCCGAGGGGACGCACGGCGACGCGTTCCACTACAAGACGATCAATGCCGACATGCTGGGCTGGATCGTCTCCCGCACCACCGGCAAGGCCGTGACCGAACTGGCCTCGGAGCGGTTGTGGCGGCCGATGGGCGCCGAGCAGGACGCCTACCAGACGGTCGATGGGAAGGGCGTGCCCTTCGCCGGCGGGGGCCTCAGCGCCGGCTTGAGAGATCTCGGCCGCCTGGGACTGCTGATGCTCCAGGAAGGCGAACTCTTCGGCGAGCGGCTCTTCCCGGCCGAGGTGGTGGAGAGCATCCGCACGGGCGGCGATCCGGCGAAGTTTCGGGGGTTCCCGACGATCCCGAACGGCAGCTACAGGAGCCAGTGGTGGGTCTTCCACAACGACAACGGTGCCTTCGCTGCCCGTGGCGTGCACGGCCAGACGATCTACGTCGACCGCGCGGCCGAGATGGTGCTGGTACGCCTCGCCTCGTTCCCGCAGGCGCAGAACGCCTTCATCGATCCCACGTCGCTGCCAGCCTATCAAGCCGTAGCCGATTACCTTTCGGGAAGCTGACGAGGTTCCGATCGCCGCGTGATCGGTGGATATGCGTCCGGCGACAACGCCCCTACGATCCGGGCCGAGTCGTCCGCCGAGGCAACGGCGGCGTCGATCTGGTCTGGTTCATCGCGAGATCGGGCCAAACGGAAAGACCCCTCCCGATGATCCCTTGGGGCACGACCGTCCTCGAGCAACGGTGTTCGCGCTGTCCGCTCATCGAGCGACAGCGGACCCCGATGCGTGCCCACCGCAAGTCCGCTCCAGGGGTCGCTCTCGCCGATGCCCGGCAGCCCGCCTTACGCCCCTTCCTGGCGCGTCAAAGGAGGCGCGCGCTG
>CAZCVH010000139.1:0-3156 GCA_964502115.1 uncultured Geminicoccaceae bacterium | reverse complement strand
TCAGTACAGCCCACCCCCCGAAACGCCGACGCTGGTGCCGGTGTCGACGTTGGGCTCCTGGAGGGTGCTCTGGTCCTGGACGTAGCCGCCGGCGAAGGCGTAGCCGGAGCCGGGCTCGGTGCCGGCGACGAAGGCCTCGAAGATGCGCCCGCCGGCGTACTCGACCGAGACCAGCTTGAGGCCCGGCGGCACCCGGAAGGGCCGGATCGGCTCGTCCTCCAGCGCGCGCTCCATGACGTCGATCCAGATCGGCAGCGCCACGCTCGAGCCGGTCGCCCGCGCGCCGAGCGAGCGCGGTCGGTCGAAGCCGACATAGACCCCCACCACCAGATCGGGGCCGAAGCCGATGAACCAGGTGTCCTTGGCGTCGTTGGTGGTCCCGGTCTTGCCGGCGAGCGGGCGGCCGAGGCGGTTGGCGCGCGCGCCGGTGCCGCGCTCGATCACGCCCTGCAGCATCGAGACGATCTGGTAGGTGTGGCGCGGGTCGGCGAGCTGGTCGCGGTCGTCCGACAGCGCCGGCGGCGGCCCACCGTCGTAGGCCGGGCGCGAGCAGCGCGGGCACGCCCGGGTGTCGGCCTTGGCGATGGTGCGCCCCTGGCGGTCCTGAATGCGCGCGATCAGGTGCGGGGTGATCTCCCTGCCGCCGTTGGCGAAGGCGCCGTAGGCGGCGGCGAGGTCCAACAGCGTCACCTCGTTGGAGCCCAGCGCCGCGGACGGTACCGGCAACAGCCCGCGCTCGATGCCGAAGCGCTCGGCGACCTCGACGACGTTCTCCATCCCCATGGCCTGGGCGAGGCGCACGGTCATCAGGTTGCGCGACTTCTCGAGGCCGGTGCGGAGCGCGCTCGGGCCGAGGAAGTCGTCGCCGTAGTTCTTGGGCTCCCACACCGGCAGGCCGGGGCCCTGCGGGATGCTCACCGGGGCGTCGTCGACGACCGTCTGCGGGGTGTAGCCGTATTCGAGCGCGGCGAGGTAGACGAACGGCTTGAACGCCGAGCCCGGCTGGCGCAGCGCCTGGGTGGCGCGGTTGAACTCGCTGTGGCGGAAGCTGAAGCCGCCGGAGAGCGCCAGCACCCGGCCGGTGTTGGGATCGAGCGCCACCACCGCGCCCTCGATCTCCGGCACCTGGCGCAGCCCGAAACGGCCGGGCTCGACCTCGCGCACGACGACGACGTCGCCGACGGCGAGGATGTCGCTCGCCGCATCGGGCGCGGGACCGCGGCCGCCGCCCGCCAGCGCCGGTCGCGCCCACCCCAGGTCGTCCCCCGCCAGCCGTTCGACGCGGCCGTCGTCGAGGCCGATGACGGCGTCGGCGCCGGCGAGCTCCAGCACCACGGCGTAGTGCCACGATCCGCCCAGCCGCGCCGGTTTCTCGGCCTCGCGGAGCGCGCGGCGCCAGTCGTCGGCGAGCGCGAGCGTCGCCACCGGCCCGGTGAAGCCGCGGCGACGGTCGTAGGCGTGGAGGCCGTCGCGCAGGGCCTCGTCGGTGATCTGCTGGAGCGCGCCGTCGAGGGTGGTGCGGACGGCGAAGCCGGCCTCGAACAGCTCGGCCCTGCCGTAGCGCCGCTCCAGGCGGCGGCGCACCTCGTCGGCGAAATAGGCGCCGCGGGCGACGTCGCGGCCCGCTCCGCCCTCGCTGACCAGCGGCGCGGCGTCGGCGGCTTCGTGCTCGGCGGCGGTGATGTAGCCGTCGGCCCGCATGCGGTCGAGGACGTAGCGCCGCCGCTGGCGGGCGCCGGCGGGGTTGTCGTCGGGGTCGTAGAGCGACGGTGCCCGCGGCAGCCCGGCGAGGAAGGCGGCCTCGGCGAGGGTCAGCTCGTCGAGCCCCTTGCCGAAATATTCGAGGGCGGCGGCGGCCACGCCGTAGGTCCGCTCGCCCAGGTAGATCTCGTTGAGATAGAGCTCGAGGATGTGATCCTTGGAGAAGGTGCGCTCCAGCCGGACCGCCAGGATCGCCTCCTTGATCTTGCGCTCGAACGAGACCTCGTTCGTGAGCAGGAAGTTCTTGGCGACCTGCTGGGTGATGGTGGAGGCGCCGCGCGGGCGGCGGTCCTCGCGCCAGCGTTCGATGTTGTCGAGGGCGGCCGCGACGATGCCGAGCGGATCGACGCCGAGATGGCGGCGAAAATGTTTGTCCTCGGCGGCGATGAAGGCGTTGCGCACCCGCTCGGGGACGGCGTCGATCGGCACGAACACCCGGTTCTCGCGGGCGTATTCGGCGAGGAAGCGGCCGTCGGCGGCGTAGATCCGCGTCGCGATCGGCGGCTCGTAATCGGCCAGCCGGGCGTGCTCCGGCAGATCGGCGCCGTACTGGACGAGCGCGATCCAGACCCCGAGGGCGCCGACGACGACGCCGGCCAGCGCCATCCCGAAGCCGGCGCCGAGCGCGTGTAGCAACCAACGCATCAAGCGATCCCGTAAGCGACGCGGTCGATGCTACCCGCGGTTCAAGTACGCTGTCACGGCGCGAAAGAGCGCGGCCGCGAGCGCGTCGCGGTGCGCCGGTTCCGCGAGCGCCGCCTCGTCCGCCGCGTTCGACAGATAGCCGAGTTCGACGAGCACGCTCGGTGTGTGCAGCGAGCGCAGAACGACGAAGTTGGCCGAGCGGTGCGGGCGCGGCAACAGCGGCGTCACCCTCGAAAGGTCGCCCGCGACACCTTGGGCGAGGGTCGTCGAACGCCGGCCCGTGCTCGTGCGCATGAGCGAGGTGAGGATGGTGCGCACCGTCTCGTCGGGGGCGGTGGCGATGACCTCGAGGCGGGCGTCGGCGGCGTTCTCCTTGCGCGCCTTGCGCGCCGCTTGGGGATCCGAGGCCTCGGCCGACAGGGTGTAGACCGAGGCGCCGCGCACCTGCGGGTGCCGCGGCAGGCTGTCGGCGTGCAGGGAGACGAAGAGATCGGCCTCGTTGACCGCGGCGATGGCGAGGCGCTCGGCCAGCGCCAGGCCGCTGTCGTCGTCGCGGGTGAGCACGACCTCGACCTCGCCGGTCGCGCGCAGCCGCACCGCCAGGCGGCGGGCGACCGCCAGGGTCACCGCCTTTTCCTCGAGCCCGCTCGGCCCGATCGCGCCCGGATCGCGGCCGCCGTGACCGGCGTCGACCACGACCACCGGCGGCGCCGGCGGCGGGCGGCGCCGGGGCACGGCCGTGGCGAGCGC
>CAZCVH010000138.1:0-5589 GCA_964502115.1 uncultured Geminicoccaceae bacterium | reverse complement strand
GGTGAAGAGCGCGCGCGCGACGCCCGCCTCCGCGCACCAGCCGAGCTGGGCGCGCTCACGCAGCTCCGCCGGAAACGCCTTCGATCGCGTCGTCTTGCTCGTCATGGACCCCATCCTTCCAAAGATCGGGGCCTCCGGAGAACCCGGTACGGTTCAGACATGACGGAGGTCGGTTTTTGGTCTGCGCCAGGCCGGTGCCGAGTCGATCGATCGGGACTGTTGGCGGACGTCGAATTTTCCTTATCTAGGGTATATTGCCTTTATACTAGGCGTACAGTCTTATTGTGTTTGGTGGGCACGGCGTGTATATCGGTAATCGTCGATCAACGATGAGATGACGGCTTGCAGAAGCTCCAGGATGCGGCGCTCGGCGATCCGGCCCGCACCCACTTCGTGCGGCTCGCGCCGGCGAGGCCGAGCTGCATCGGCGGTGACGTCGTCGGCGAAGTGGCGCTCTGCCGGCCGCGACGACCACCGTCGACACCGCGGATGTCCACCCGAACTGCTGGCGCCGCCGACCGCGCCGACGTTGGATCGGCAACCCGATTTCGAGGAGATGACCCGATGACGACCGTGACCGTGTTCGACCCGCCGATGTGCTGCACCAGCGGCGTCTGCGGGCCCGAGGTCGATCCCGAACTGAGCCGGTTCGCGGCCGATCTCGATTGGCTCCGCGCGCAGGGGGTCGACGTCCGGCGCTTCAACCTGGCCAAGGAGCCGGCGCTTTTCGCGGAGCAGCCCGCCGTCAAGGACTTGCTCGAGCGCTCCGGCGGCGACGCTCTGCCGGCGATCGTGGTCGACGACGTCCTCGTCGCCGAGAACCGCTATCCGGCTCGCGAGGAACTCGCGGCGTTCGCGGCGCTGGAGGCGGCGGCGTCGGTCAGCGAGCAGGTTCGCGAGTTGGTCGCGATCGGTGCCGCCATCGGTGCCAGTTGCGAGCCCTGCTTCAAGTTTCACTACGACAAGGCGCGCAAGCTGGGCGTTTCGGTCGCGGCCATGCGCGAGGCGGTGCGCGTCGGCGACGCCGTGAAGGCGGCGTCGGCGAAGAACATCGTCGGGCTGGCCGATCGCATGCTCGGCGCGCCGGCCACGGATATCGCCGCCGCCGGTGGTGGTGGCACTGCCGCCGAGCCGGCAAGCGGCGGCAAATGCTGCGGCTGACGCTCTTTTTCTCTCCGTTGCGAAGGATCGCTCGTGGCGATGTTCGATGACCTCCCGAAGTTCGTCTTCTTCACCGGTAAAGGCGGGGTCGGCAAAACCTCCTTGGCTTGCGCCACCGCGCTCGGCTTGGCCGAGGACGGGTGGCGCGTCCTTTTGGTGAGCACCGATCCGGCCTCCAACGTGGGCCAGGTCTTCGGCACCGAGATCGGCGGCAAGATCAGGCCGATCGAGGCGGTGAAAGGCCTGGAAGCGTTGGAGCTCGATCCGGAAGCGGCGGCTGAAGCGTACCGCGAGCGGATCGTAGGTCCGATGCGCGGCACGCTGCCCGAGCGGGCGTTGCAGTCCATCGCCGAGCAACTTTCGGGTGCCTGCACGACCGAGATCGCCGCTTTCGACGAGTTCACGGCGCTCTTGACCGATGGGGAGTTGGTCGACCGGTACGATCACGTCGTCTTCGACACGGCCCCCACCGGGCACACCATAAGGTTGTTGAAGTTGCCGGGAGCGTGGTCGGGCTTTTTGGAAGAGGGCAAGGGCGATGCGTCCTGCTTGGGGCCCTTGGCCGGCCTGGAGAAACAGCGCGAGCGCTACGCCGCGGCGGTCGATCGCTTGGCCGACGCCACCACCACACGGCTGGTGCTGGTCGCCCGGCCGAGCACCTCGGCCCTGGCCGAGGCCGCGCGCACCGCGGCCGAACTCGAGGCGATCGGCCTCGCCAATCAGCATCTCGCCATCAACGGTGCCCTGACGGCCGACGCCGAAGACGACGCGCTCGCCCGCTCGTTGGCGGCACGGGACACCGCGGCGATCACGGCGATGGCGCCCGCTCTCGCCCGTCTGCCGCGGACCACCTTCTCCCTCCGCGGCGAGAACCTGGTCGGCATCGACGCACTCGACCGGTTCGTGCGGGGGGCACCCGTCCCCGCTCCCGAGACGGTGCCGGCCGGCGCGGCCATGGTCGACCTGCCAACCTTGTCCACGCTGGTCGATGCGATCGAGCAGGACGGCAAGGGCCTCGTCATGTTCATGGGCAAGGGCGGGGTCGGCAAGACGACGCTGGCCGCGGCCGTCGCCACCGAGCTCGCCGGACGTGGCCACGACGTGCTGTTGTCGACGACCGACCCGGCCGCGCATCTCTCGGCGACCCTCGATGGCGAGGTGCCCTCGCTGACGGTCGAGCGCATCGACCCCGAAGCGGAGACCGAGCGTTACCGGGCCGGAGTGCTGGCCACCAGGGGCAAGGAGCTCGACGACGCGGCGCGGGCGATGCTGGAAGAGGACCTCCGCTCGCCCTGCACCGAGGAGATCGCCGTCTTCCAGGCCTTTTCGAAGGTCATTCGGGAGAGCACCCGACGGTTCGTCGTGATGGACACCGCGCCGACCGGTCACACCCTGCTGCTTTTGGACGCGACCGGCGCCTATCACCGCGATGTCGTCCGCCACGCCGAGGAAGGCGCGCGCGGCCGCATGGTCACGCCGATGATGCGGCTTCAAGATCCGGCGCAGACCAAGATCGTGATCGTCACCCTGGCAGAGACGACACCGGTGCTGGAGGCGACGAAGCTTCAAACGGATCTGCGGCGGGCGGGCATCGAGCCTTGGGGTTGGATCGTGAATGCGAGCTTGGCGGCTTCGCCGACGACCGACCCGCTCCTTCGCCAGCGCGGGGTCGCCGAACAGGGGTTGATCGAGCGCGTGCGCGGCGACCTGACATCGCGCACGGCGGTCGTACCGCTGCGGGGCGAGGACCCCGTCGGTGCCGAGGGCCTGCGTGCCCTCGTCGGCGCCGACTTCCCCTCGCGCGCGGCGTGACGATGGCAGACAAGGCTGAACTCTTCGCCGCCCTCGTCATCGATCGGCTGGCTTTTCGTGACGCTCGAGCGGCCGGGGCATGCGACGACACCGCGCATCGAACCAACCGCCAGGGCGGCGGCCGGGATCGCCGAATTGCCATCGATGCGGGGTGGGTATAGGCATCGACCATCGTCGATCAACGATGAGGAAGCTTGGTGCAAGATTTCTCGGACACCACCGTCGGCGCCGACGCCACGGCACGCGTCGCCAAGGCGCTGGCTCATCCGGCCCGCATCCACATCGTCCGGCTGTTGCTGGCGAAGCAGAACTGCATCGGCTGTGACATCGTCGAAGAGGTGGGCCTCGCCCAGTCGACCGTCTCCGAGCATCTGCGCATCCTGAAGGCGGCCGGCATCATCACCGGCGAGATCGAGCGGCCGCGCGTCTGCTACTCGTTGAACCCGGCGAGCGTCGCGCCTCTCGCAGAGCTGTTGCGCAGCATCGCCGCGGCTACCACGGCGCCGGCCGCCTGCGGCGCCCCGCCCCGAAACGTGGCCTCGAGGAACAGCGCATGACCGCCGAAAACGAACGCAAGCGTCTTTCCTTCATCGACCGTTACTTGACGGTCTGGATCTTCGCGGCGATGGCGCTGGGGATCGGCCTCGGCACCGTTTTCGAGGGACTACCCGGCTTTCTTGACAGCTTGTCGCTCGGCACCACCAATATTCCGATCGCGATCGGCCTCATCCTCATGATGTATCCGCCGCTCGCCCGCGTGCGTTACGACGAGCTGCCGGCGGTCTTCCAAGACACCCGCGTGCTCGTCTTGTCCCTGGTGCAGAACTGGCTGATCGGCCCGTTTTTGATGTTCGCGCTCGCCGTGCTCTTTCTCCGCGACTTCCCGGAGTACATGACCGGCCTGATCCTGATCGGCCTCGCCCGCTGCATCGCCATGGTCATCGTCTGGAACCAGCTCGCCGGCGGCAACAATCAGTACGTGGCGGCGCTGGTCGCCTTCAACTCGATCTTCCAAATCGTCTTTTTCAGCGTTTACGCTTGGTTCTTCTTGACCATCCTGCCGGGGTGGATCGGGCTTGCCGGTAGCGTCATCGACGTCGGCTTTTTCACCATCGCCGAGGCGGTGTTGATCTACCTCGGCATCCCCTTCGCTGCGGGCTATCTCACCCGCCGTGTCCTGACCAAGAAGAAGGGCGTAGTCTGGTACGAAAGTCGCTTCATCCCCCGCATCTCACCGCTGACCTTCGCCGCCCTCCTCTTCACCATCGTCGCCATGTTCTCGCTCAAAGGCGGTATGGTGCTGCAACTGCCGCTGGATGCGCTGCGCATCGCCCTGCCGTTGGCGCTCTACTTCGTCGTCATGTTCATCGTCAGCTTCTGGATGGGCAAGCTGATCGAGGCCGACTATCCCCGCACCACGGCGATCGCCTTCACCGCTGCCAGCAACAATTTCGAACTGGCGATCGCGGTGGCGATCGCCTCCTTCGGTCTCGCTTCACCCGTGGCTTTCGCCACCGTCATCGGCCCGTTGGTCGAGGTGCCGGTGCTGATCTCGCTGGTCACCGTGGCACTCTGGCTCAAGGGTCGCTGGTTCGCGCACGAGGCCTCGGCCCCGGCGTCGGGCGGCGGTGCCTGAACGCTCCACCGCCCGGCGCGCAACCGGTCGGTGCCGCGCGCCGGCGACCGCCGCTTCGAGCTGCCCGACCACGCTCCAGGAGGACAACATGTTCGAAAAGGCCTTTATCGCAGTCGACGTGTCACCCGCGGCGGACACGCTGCTCGGCAGTCTTCGCGATCTCCGCGGTTGGGGCGTGAACGAACTGGTGCTCGCGCACGTGATCCCGCTGGGCTACGTGCAGGGGGCGGGGTTCGCGCACGAGGACGAGTACCGGGCTTGGCTTCTGGACCGGGCCGCGCCGCTGGAAGCGGCGGGGTTCGAGATTCGGACCTCGGTGACGGACAGCGCCGTCCCGGCCTCCGACCTGGTCGCCTCGGCGGCGCAGCATGGCGATCTGCTGGTGGTCGGCTCGCGCAGCCACAGCATGCTGTACGACGTTTTCGTGGGCAGCGTCGCGAAGGAGGTGCTGCGACAGGCGACCCTGCCGGTGCTCGTCGTCTGGTTGACGGCGACCGGCGCGGCGGCGCCGCCGAAGCTGGATGTCGTCCTGCTCGCGACCGATTTCTCGAGCGCTTCGAAAGGCGCCGAGGACGCAGCCGTTGGTCTTGCAGCCCAAGCCGGCCGGATCGATTGCCTCACGGTGCTGCCCGATGCAGCCGGCACCGACGAGCGGACCGCCGTCGAGCGCGATCAGCGGGAGTTGGTCCAGAGGATCACCGCCGCCGGCGGCAAGGCCATGCCGCGGATCGAGGAAGGCGACATCGACGCCCGTCTGGCCGATGCCGCCGCAGCGGGCTATTCGCTGGTGATCGTCGGCAAGCACGGCCGGAACTGGATCGAAGGCAAGCTGATCGGCAGCACGGCTTCCAAGGCGTCCGAAAGCGCGAAACTGCCGGTATTGATGGTTCCGACCCGCGACGCGTGAGGCAGCGCAAAGGCGCGAGGCGGCCGGCGCCTCTGGGTTACGCCCTTTAGGTGTGCTATCCTAATAAGGCGGA
>CAZCVH010000137.1:0-5660 GCA_964502115.1 uncultured Geminicoccaceae bacterium | reverse complement strand
ACGGGGCCGGGCACGGGAAAGGGCGATGATGAGCGACGAAGAGTTCGAGGGCGAACGGCTGATGCCGACGAAGACGGAGGTGGGATTGCTGGCGCTGCTGGCGGTGATCGTCGCCACGCCGCTGCTGTTCGGCCTCTACGCCCTGGTCGTGGTCGGGGTGCTGCTCGCCGTCGCGGTGCTCGTCGTGATCGCGCTCCTGGCGCGCGGCGGGCCGCCCTCGCTCGACGGCGGCGGGGCGTCGTGAGCGACGCCGGCGACGAGCCCGGCCGCGTCGTCGTCACCGACGTCAAGATGCCGTTCGCCTCGATGGTCGTGTTGCTGGTCAAGCTCGCCATCGCCGCGATCCCGGCGATGATCATCCTGACGGTGATCGGGGCGGTGATCACCGCGATCACGGGCGCGATCTTCCACGGCCTGATGCCGGAGCCGCCGCCGGGCGGGATGCGCCGCTTCTGACCGCGGTCAGTCGGCGGTGACCAGCGCGCGACAGCGCGCCGGCAGGTCGGCCAACGCCAGCGGCGCGGGTGGGGCCGCATCGGACGGCGCCCACGGCTCGTCGGTGAACCACCACGCCAGGGTCTCGTCGCAGCCGTCACCGGCCGGCGGCGGGGCTTGATCGACACAGGCGGCCTCGCCCGCGGGACAGGCCAGGCGGACGTGGAAGTGGTGATCGTGGCCCCACCACGGCCTGAGTTTGCCGAGCCAGTCGCGCTCGCCGTCGGCGCGCCGGCAGAGCGCGCGCTTGACGACCGGGTGGACGAAGATGCGCGCCACCGCCGGATCCGACGCCGCGGTCCGCAGCACCGTGGCGGTGTCGAAGTCCGCCAAGCGCGCCGCCTCCAACTCCAGCGTGCCCGGCGTCACCAGCGGGACCGCCGAGAGCGTTTCGCGTTCGGCCGTCCGCAGCCGCTGCGGTGGCGCCGGCAGGTACCAGATGTCGGCGTCGAGGCCGCTCTGGTGCGAGCGGTGGCCGCTCGCCATCGGCCCGCCCCGCGGCTGGGCGAGGTCGCCCACCAGGAGGCCGGGATGGCCCGCGGCGCGCAACCTCGAGGCGAGACGTTCGACGAAGGCCACGAGCGCCGGATGCGCGAAGCGGCGATCACGGCCGAGGCGCATGGCCTGAAAGCCGGGGCCGTCGGCGCTCAGTTCGACCGCACCGGCGAGACAGCCGCGGGAGTGACCGCCGATGGCGGCCGCCGGGCCGGGGCTGGGTGCGGCGGCGGCACCGAACACCGCCTTCGCCGACGGCTCCGCCGTCGCCGCCGTGGCCGCGAGGCCCACGACCGCGATGACCATCGTCGCCACCCGCCGCATCGCTCTTCTCCCGTTCGTCACCTCGCCATCCCTCCGGTCGGCGCGGCCGCAGGTCAAGCGCTTGGAGGCCGGCGCCACCAATGCTAACTCCGGACTATGCGCGACGTCGGCGGACCACCCGCGGCCCCATCCGATCCGGCTTCGACGAACTCGCCCGAGGCGGTGATGGCGCGGGCCGAGCGGCTCTGTGCCGCCCGTGGCGAGCGCTTCACGGCGCTGCGGCGACGGATCTTGCGTCTGATCGCGGAGGCCGACCGGCCGCTCGGCGCCTACGATCTGCTGGCGCTGTCGGGTGCGCAGGGCGAGCGGGTGGCGCCGCCGACGGTGTACCGTACGCTCGATTTTCTGGCCGCGCAGGGCCTCGTCCACCGCGTGCACTCGAAGAACGCCTTCGTCGTCTGCCGCGCCGCCGGCGCGCCCCACAGCGCGGCGCTGCTGATCTGCTCGGCGTGCGGCCAAGTGCAGGAGGTGCCGTGCACGGCGCTGGAGCGCCACGTGATCGAGCACGCCGGCGAGTACGGCTTCGCGGTGGAGAGCGTCGCGGTCGAGGTCCGCGGTCGTTGTGCCGGCTGTCGCCGTTCCTGAGTGATTTCGACGTCCGCTACCTCGACCCCTCGCGGGAATTACGCTAAGCGCCCTCTCCGAGATCCGTGATGAGGGGTACAGGGGGCGTGGCGTTGGTGTCGGCGAAGGGACGTAGGGTCGCCTGCCTGGTCGTCGCGGTCGCCATCGCGGTGGCGGCCGGTGCCGTACGGGCCCAGCAGCCGACCCCCGCGGTCGAGATCGTCCGCGTCCACCCTCGCGACGTCACGCCGACGGCCCAATTCGTCGGCCGCGTCGAGGCGGTCGCCCGCGCCGAGCTGCGTGCGCGGGTCATCGGCTTTTTGGAGGAGCGGCGGTTCACCGAGGGTGCGCGCGTCGGGCCCGACGAGCACCTCTTCGTCATCGAGCAGGAGCCCTTCGCCGCCGCGGTCCAGGAGGCCGAGGCCAACCTGCAGGCGGCGCGCGCCAACGCCCTGAACGCGCGGCAGCAGCTCGCCCGCGCCGAGGAGCTCGTGCGCAACGAGAACATCCCGCGCGCCACCGTCGACGAGCGCCGGGCTCAGGCGCGGGTGGCGGAGGCGGCGGTGGCCCAGGCCGAGGCGGCCCTGCGCCAGGCCGAGATCACCTTCGGCTACACCGAGATCCGCGCGCCGATCGCCGGCCGCGTCGGCCGCGCCCGGGTCAAGGTCGGCAACCTCGTCGGGCCCGAGAGCGGGGTGCTGGCCACGGTGGTGCAGCAGGACCCGATGTACGTCCGTTTCGCGGTCGCCGAGCGCGAGCTCTTGGCCTTTCGCCGCCAAGCCGAGCGCGCCGGCCGCGACTGGCGCGAGAGCAACGTCACCCTTCAGCTCCGCCTCGGCGACGGCTCGATCTACGACGAGGCCGGCACCCTCGACTTCGTCGACGTCCAGGTCGATCCGAACACCGACACGGTGACCGTGCGGGGCACCTTTCCGAATCCGAACGGCCTGTTGACCGACAACCAGTTCGTCCAAGTACTCGCCGCCCGCGCCGAGCCGGAGACGGCGCTCACGGTGCCGCGGGCGACGGTGCAGGTGGACCAGCAGGGCACCTTCGTGCTCGTCGTCGACGAGGAGGACCGCGTCGCCGTCGCCCGCGTCGTGACCGGCGCGCAGGTGGGCTCGGACGTGATCGTCCGGGCCGGACTGGAGGAGGGCGACCGCGTCATCGTCGAGGGGCTGATGAAGGTCCGCCCCGGCACGGAGGTTCGGCCGGTCGCGGCGGGCGAGGGCTGAGCGATGTTCTCCGCGATCTTCGTCCGCCGGCCGCGGCTCGCCTTCGTCATCTCGATCGTGATCACGCTGGCGGGCCTGATCGCGCAGCGCGCCTTGCCGGTCGAGCAGTTCCCCGAGATCGTCCCGCCGCAGGTCCAGGTCCGCGCCACCTATCCCGGCGCCGGCGCCGAGGTCGTCGCCCAGACCGTCGCCCAGCCGATCGAGTCGCAGGTGAACGGCGTCGAGGACATGATCTACATGAGGTCGACGTCGGGTAACGACGGCAGCTACACCCTCGACGTCAGCTTCGAGGTCGGCAGCGACAGCGCCATCAACACGGTCAACACGCAAAATCGCGTCGCACTCGCCACCTCGCAACTGCCGGACGAGGTGCAGCGGACGGGCATCGACGTCAAGCAGAAGTCGACCTCGATGCTCAAGGTCTACGTGCTGTATTCGCCGAACGGCACGTACGACACGTTATTTTTGAACAACTACGTCACGATCAACGTGCTGGATGCGATGAAGCGGGTCGAGGGGGTGGGCGACGCCGCCCTCTTCGGCCTGCAGGACTACGCCATGCGCATCTGGTACGACACCAGCCGGCTGACGGCGCTGAACCTGACGCCCGCCGACGTCGTCGCCGCGATCCGCTCGCAGAACACCCAGGCCGCGGTCGGCCGCATCGGCGCCCGGCCGATTTCCGAGGACGTCGACCAGCAGTTCAACCTGACCACCCAGGGCCGGCTGGAGGAAGCCCGCGAGTTCGAGCGCATCATCGTTCGCGCCGACCCCGACGGCTCGACGGTGCGGGTCGGCGACGTCGCCCGCGTCGAGCTCGGCGCGCGCTCCGCCGACGCCTACGCCCGGCTCAACGGCGGGCAAGCCGCCGGCTTCGCGCTCTACCAGAGCCCGGGCTCCAACGCGCTCGCCGCCGGGGCGGCCGCCGACCGCGTCATGGCGGAGCTGGCCGAGGACTTCCCCGACGACCTCGCCTACAAGGTCGTCTACGACACCACGCGCTTCGTCGAGCAGAGCGTGCGCGAGGTCTACGTCACGCTCGGCCAGGCCTTCGTGCTGGTGATCGGCGTCGTCTTCCTCTTTCTCGGCAACTGGCGGGCGACGCTGATCCCGACGCTGGCGGTGCCGGTCTCGCTGATCGGCACCTTCGCGGCGATGGCGGCCTTGGGCGTCACCCTCAACACGATCTCGCTGTTGGCGCTGGTGCTCGCCATCGGCGTGGTCGTCGACGACGCCATCGTGGTGGTCGAGGGCGTCGAGCGCATCATGGCGGAGAAGGGGCTCGCGGCCGCCGAGGCGACGCTCGAGGCCATGCGCGAGCTCACCGCGCCGGTGATCGCGACGACGCTGGTGCTTTTGGCGGTGTTCGTGCCGGTGGGCTTCATCCCCGGCATCGTCGGCGAGCTCTTCCAGCAGTTCGCGGTGGTGATCTCCTTCGCGGTGGCGATCTCCTCGCTCAACGCGCTGACGCTGAGCCCGGCCTTGTGCGCGCTGGTCTTGAAGCCCGGCCGGCAACCGGGTTGGCTCATGCGCCAAATCCAGCGCGGCATCGACGGGCTCTGCGGCGGCTACGCCTTCGTCGTCGAGCGGCTGGTGCGGGTCTCGATCGTCGGCCTCGTCGCCATCGCGGTCTTCGCCGGCGGCACCTGGTACCTCTTCGAGAGCACGCCCACGGGCTTTCTGCCCGAGGAGGACCAGGGCGTGTTCCTCGGCGAAGTGCAGTTGCCGGAGGCGGCGTCCGCCAACCGTACCGAGGCGGTCATCGCCGACATCGAGGCGGTGCTGGCCGAGGAGCCGGCCATCGCCGACGTCATGACGGTCGTCGGCTTCTCGCTTCTGGACGGCCTCGCCAAGTCGAACGCCGGCATCATCGTCGGCCGGCTCGCGCCGTTCGAGGAGCGCACCGACCCGCAGCTCTCGGCGCAGGCCACGCTCGCCCGCGCCCAGGAGCAACTGCTGGCGATCCCCGGCGCCACGGCGATCCTCTTCAACGTGCCGCCGATCTCGGGCCTCGGCACCGCCGGCGGCTTCGAGTACCAGCTCATGAACCAGCGCGGCGCCTCCACCGAGGAGATGGCCGGCGTCCTCGGCGGCCTGATCGTCAACGCCAACGAGGCGCCCGAGCTCGCGCGCGTCTTCTCCACCTGGTCGACCTCGACGCCGCAGGTCTTTTTGGAGATCGACCGCGACCGCGCCCGCGCGCTCGGCATCGCCATCGACGACATCTTCGCTGCCCTGCAGGCCACGCTCGGCAGCCTCTACGTCAACGACTTCAACCGCTTCGGCCGGACCTGGCAGGTGCTGATCCAGGGCGAGGCCGCGGACCGCGACGACCTCTCCGACATCGGCCGCATCCACGTCCGCAGCGACACCGGCGAGATGGTGCCGCTGGCGGGGCTGGTGACCTCCAGTCTCGTCGTCGGCCCGCAGGCCGTCGTGCGCTACAACAACCAGCAGAGCGTGACGGTGAACGGCACGCCGGCGCCGGGGGTGAGCTCGGGCGTCGCGCTGGCGGCGATGGAGCGCGTCTCGGCCGAGACGCTGCCC
>CAZCVH010000136.1:0-5670 GCA_964502115.1 uncultured Geminicoccaceae bacterium | reverse complement strand
ATCTACACTCTTTCCCTACACGACGCTCTTCCGATCTGCGGTGGCGCCGCCCGCGACGCCACCGCCGGGGCCGTCGGCACCGCCGCCGCGATCGCGCCGGCGCCCCCACCCGCGCCGACACCGGTGGGCGAACTCAGCTTCGCCGAGCGCCTGCGCCGCGGCGAGCTTTGAGCTTCGAGGCGCGTTGACGGCAGCGGCGGCGGCGGCAATCTCCGTCACCATGGAGTTCGAACCCTTCCGCCCCCGCTTTCCCTGGTACGGCCGCCACCTGCAGTCGATGCGCAACCCGCTGTCGCCGCGGCCGATGCTGCCGACCGGACCGGGCGAGCGGGTGGCGCTGCCCCTGGGGGACGGCGACGTCCTGCAGGTCCGCCGCGACACCCCGCTCGATCCGCACCCCGGCCATCCCACCGTCGTGCTCCTGCACGGCCTCGGCGGCTGCGAGACCAGCAACTACATGCTGGCGGCGAGCCGCCACTTCACGCTGGCGGGGGCCGTGGTCTGGCGCCTCAGCCTGCGCGGCGCCGGGCCGTCGCAGGCGACCTGCCGCGACTGGTCCCACGGCGGCCGCTATCAGGATGTCGAGGCCTTTTTGCCGCAGCTCGACGCCGGCCCCGCCGGGCTCTTTCTCGTCGGCTTCTCGCTCGGCGGCAGCGTGCTGTTGAACTACCTCGCCCGCGGCCGCGTCGACCCGCGGGTGGTGGCCGCCGCGACCGTCTCCGCGCCACTCGATATGCCCGCCGCCTCGAAGGTGCTGCACGCGCCCAAGAACCGGCTCTACCACGACTACCTCCTGCGGGCGCTCAAGCGCGACTACCTCAACCCGCACGCGTCTCTCACCGACGACGAGCGCGCGGCGGTCGAGCGGGCGCGCACGCTCTTCGAGGTCGACGACCGCTTCACCGCGCCCCATCACGGCTTCGGCCGCGCCGTCGACTACTACCGCGAGGTCAGCGCGCTGCCGCGCCTGCCGGCGCTGACGCTGCCGACGGCGCTCTTGCACGCGGTCGACGACCCCTTCATCCCGCCCGATCCCTACCGGCGGGTGCGCACCGGCGCGGTGCATGTCGGCCTCGCCGCCGGCGGCGGCCATCTCGGCTTCCACGACCGGGCCGGCCTCTGGCACCTGCGCCAGTGCTCGCGCTTGCTCGCGCAGCTGGGTCTCGTCGGCGCGGGCTTGCCGGCCGCGGTCGTGGTGTGATCCTGAACGGGTACGATCAGGGGAGCGAACCGATGGGCGAGGATCTGTTCAGCGTCGCGAGCGCGGCCGCGCCGACGCCGGAGAAGGTGGTGCTCACCACGCCCGACGGCCGCCGACTGACCTCGGACGAGCTTTTCGCCATGGCGCGCCGCTTCGCCCACCTCCTCGCCGAGCGCGGCGTGACAGCGGGCGATCGCGTCGCCGTCCAGGTCGACAAGTCGCCGGAGGCGCTCGCCCTCGTCCTCGGCGTCGCCGCCGCCGGCGCGGTGGTACTGCCGCTCAACCCGGCCTACACCGACGCCGAGATCGCCTTCTTCCTGGCCGATGCCGGGCCGCGCGTGCTGGTCGCCACGCCCGCCCGCGCCGCCGCCGGGCTCGCGGCCGTCGCCGCCACCCACGGCACCGCCCTGGAGACGCTGGGCACGGCCCGCGACGGCTCGCTGGGCGCCGCGCTCGCCCGCGCCGATGCCGGCTTCACGCCGGTGCCGCGGGCGGGCGACGACCTCGCCGCCATCCTCTACACCTCCGGCACCACGGGCCGTGCCAAGGGCGCGATGCTGAGCCACCACAACCTCGTCGCCAACGCCCGCACGCTGGTCGAGGTCTGGCGCTTCACCGCCGCCGACGTGTTGATCCACGCCCTGCCGATCTTTCACACCCACGGCCTGTTCGTCGCCACCAACACCATCCTGCTGGCCGGCGGGTCGATGCTGTTCCTCGAGCGCTTCGACGCCGACGCCGTGGTCGCGGTGATGCCGCGGGCGACGGCGATGATGGGGGTGCCGACCTACTACACCCGGCTGTTGGCGCAGCCCGACTTCGACCGCGCGCTCACCCGGGGCATGCGGCTGTTCATCTCCGGCTCCGCGCCGCTCTCCGCCGAGGTCCACAAGGCGTTCGCCACGCGCACCGGCCACGCCATCCTCGAGCGCTACGGCATGAGCGAGACCGGGATGAACACCTCCAACCCTTATGACGGCGAGCGTCGGCCGGGCACGGTCGGCCTGCCGCTGCCCGACGTGCGGCTGCGGATCACCGATCCCGAGACCGGCGCGCCGCGGCCGACCGGCGAGGTCGGCGTCATCGAGGTCGAGGGCCCCAACGTCTTCTCGGGCTATTGGGGCCTCGAGGCGAAGACCGCGGAAGCCTTCCGCGCCGACGGCTGGTTCGTCACCGGTGACCTCGCCCGCATCGACGACGACGGCTACGTCCACATCGTCGGCCGCGATACGGACCTGATCATCTCCGGCGGCTTCAACGTCTACCCGGCCGAGGTCGAGGCCCATCTCGACGCGCTGGCGGGCGTCGCCGAGAGCGCGGTGATCGGGGTGCCGCATCCCGACCTCGGCGAGGGCGTCACCGCCGTGGTGGCGCTGGAGCCGGGCGCGAGCGTCGGCGAGGACGAGATCCGTGCCGCCCTCGCCGCCGAACTCGCCAAGTTCAAACGGCCCAAGCGCGTGTTCTTCGTCCCCGAACTGCCGCGCAACGCCATGGGCAAGATCCAAAAGGTCGACCTGCGCGAGGACTACCGCGACGCCTACGCGGGACCGGACGCGACCGTTTGAGCGAAGAGGCGCATCGCCGACGTCGCGAGCGGCGCCGCGCGGACGCGCCCGGACCACGCCCGATCACGCCGTCGCGAGGCACCGGGCGTCCTCGCCCGCTTGAGCCCGGCCGTGGCCGTCCCTAGAACGAGCGGGGTCGTCGCGTCCGAGGTGCGAAAAGCACCCGAACACCGTTGTCTCGCCCGCGTTCGAGCGCCTGCGGGAGGACGCGGCGCGCCGACGGCGGCCTTTTTCGCCCTTCGCCACCCTCCCGGAGCCCCGCATGCCGCGCACCGACCGCGCCCCCGACGCCCTGCGACCCGTCACCTTCGAGCCCGGCATCGCCCGCCACGCCGAGGGCTCGTGCCTGGTGCGCATGGGCCACACCCATGTGCTGACCACCGCCAGCGTCGAGGAGCGCGTGCCGGGTTTCTTGAAGAACACCGGCAAGGGTTGGATCACCGCCGAATACGGCATGCTGCCGCGCTCGACCCATACCCGCAGCCCGCGCGAGGCCGCCCGCGGCAAGCAGAGCGGCCGCACCCAGGAGATCCAGCGCCTGATCGGCCGCTCGCTGCGGGCGGTGACCGACCTCGGGGGCCTGGGCGAACGCCAGGTCACCCTCGACTGCGACGTGCTGCAGGCCGACGGCGGCACCCGCACCGCCGCCATCACCGGCGGCTGGGTCGCGCTCCACCAGGCCCTCGCCCGTCTCGTCGCCCGCGGCGAGCTGCCGCGCCTGCCGCTCCTGGAGCCGGTCGCCGCCATCTCGTGCGGGCTGGTCGACGGCGAGTGCCTGTTGGACCTCGCCTACGAGGAGGATTCGACCGCGGCGGCCGACGCCAACTTCGTGCTCACCGCCTCGGGTCAGGTGGTCGAGATGCAGGTCACGGCGGAGGACGAGCCGCTGGCGCCGGCGACGGTCGACCAGCTGATGACGCTCGCCCTCAAGGGCTGCCGCGAGCTCGCCATGCTGCAGCACACCGCCCTGGAGCAAGCGGCGTGACGGCGCGGCGCTACACCGAGCCCCGGCTGCTGCTGGCGACCCACAACCCCGGCAAGATCGCCGAGTTCGAGCGCCTGTTGGCGCCGACCGCCGTCGCGCTCGACGGCCTCGGTGAGCTGCCCGCGCCGGCGGAAACCGGTGCGACCTTCCTCGACAACGCCCGCATCAAGGCGCGCGCCGCGGTCGCCGCCACCGGCCGGCCGGCGCTCGCCGACGACAGCGGCCTGGCGGTGCGCGGGCTCGACGGCGCGCCGGGGGTGGAGAGCGCGCGCTGGGCCGGGCCCGATCAGGACTTCGCCCACGCCATGCAGCGCGTCCACGACGCGCTGGAGCGCCGCTTCGACGGCTTCGCCGAGGCCGACCGGGCGTGCACCTTCGTCGCCGTGCTCGTCCTCACCTGGCCCGACGGCCACGAGGAGGTCGCCGAAGGCCGGCTCGAGGGCACGATCGCCTGGCCGCCGCGCGGTACCGGTGGCTTCGGCTACGATGCGATGGTCGTGCCCGAGGGCGAGAGCCGCACCTGCGCCGAGCTGAGCCCGGAGGAGAAGGGCGCGGTCAGCCATCGCGGCCGGGCCGTCCGCGCGCTGATGGCCCGCTCTTGGCCCGCCGCCGGCGGTGGTGAGTGAGCCCGCGGCCGTTCAGCCGGCGGTCTCCTCCACCGCGATGGCGAGGCCCTGGGTGTAGCGCACCCGCACCCGGTCGCCGGGCTCGCGCCGCCGCGCGAAGTCGCGCATCGCGGTGTGGACGACGAGGCTGTGGGTGAGGCCGTCCGGGGTGGTGAAGGTGACGGTGTCGGTCGCCGGATCGAAGCTCTGGAACGCGACCACGGTGGTGACCTCGCTGCCGAGCACCGCCGCCGGGCGCTCGCCCTCCGGGGCCGAGACCACCGCCGCCGCGCCCGCGGGCTCGCCGCCCTCGTCGATCGCCGCCATCTCCGCGGCGACGCTCTCGAGGTAGACGGCGCGGACGGTGTCGCCCTCCTCGATCCGGTCGAAATTGCGGACCTCGGGCCCGAGCTCGACGGTCAAAAGGCGGCCGTCGGTCGTGCGCAGCATGAGCTCGCGCGTGCCGCGGTCGACGGCGACGACGCGGGCCGCGACCTCGACCGCACTCTCGCGCCGGGCGGTGTCGCTCGGCGGGGCGACGCCCGCACAGGCGACGAGGAGCGCCGACATGAAGGCGCCGACGACGGCGGTTCGTGCGATCATGGCCCGCTTCTCCCATGGGCGCGCGTCGGCGCGCGCCGGCGCGGGGATGATGCCCGGCGGCGTGGCGACCGTCCATCGGCGCCGCCCAGGCAAGGCCCGCCGCACCGGCGCTCAGGCTTCGAAGCGGATGTTCTGCGCGCCCTCCCAAAGGCAGCGCCGGCCGAGCTCGGCGAGGTTGTCGAGCCCCGAGGTCAGGGTGATGAAGTGGTTGCCGGCGAGCTGGCCCATCTTCGAGGCGAAGTGCACCCCGCCGTAGGCGAGGAGGATCTCGGTCTCGCTGATCCCGCCGGGGTAGAGGATGATCTGGCCGGGTGCGGGATAACTGGTGTGGTTCTCGTAAGAGACGCCGAACTGGGTGTCGCCCAGGGGGATCCACACGCCCTCCCCGCTCCAGCGGACGTGCACGACCTGGCTGATGAAGGGCATCACCTTCTCGAAGGCGGCGACGGTCTCCGGCGCGGCGGCGCGCTCGAAACGCGCGTCGAAGGCGAAGGGACCGGCGGTGACGGTGAGATCGGCCATGGCGGACGTCCTCGCACGCTTCGGGGTTCTCGATCGGCGCGTTGGTAGCCCGTCGCGGCGGCGTTGCCCATCTCGGCCGCGGTTGACGACGGCGCGCACCCGGCACGCGGGATGTCTCGTCGGCGCTGCGGACGGCCCCGTGACCGCGCCCCGTGACCGCGCATCGCAACGATCCGGACGGTTCGGCGT
>CAZCVH010000135.1:0-5672 GCA_964502115.1 uncultured Geminicoccaceae bacterium | reverse complement strand
GATCGTTTCACGTGACTGGAGTTCAGACGTGTGCTCTTCCGATCTGTGGCGGCGGGGTCGGCGCGCCCCGGCTCGGGGTCGAACGCCTCCACGGCCTAGAGGACCGCGCGGCGGGCGTCGGCGCCGGCGAGCCGGCGCTGGTAGGAGCCGGTGATGGCAGCCGCGGCGGCGCGCCAGGCGGCCTCGCCCTGACGCTCGGCGAGCGCGTCGTCGAGCTCGACCTCGTCGACGCCGCAGTCGCGCAGAAAGGCCCACTGGTCGGCCAGGAGGTGGCCGGCGGCGCGCAGCCTGCCGGTGAAGCCGAGCTGGCGGAGCCGGCGGGCGAGCGAGAAGCCGCGGCCGTCGGTGACGCCCGCGAAGCGCAGGACGATCAGGTCGAGCGAGCGCAGCCGGTGCTGGACGGGGCCGAGATCGGCGTCGCCCGCGAGCTCGACGCCGACGCCGGCGAGGCCGGCGGCGAGGGCGTCGTCGAGGCGGTCGAGCGCGACCACGACGCGGTGGCCGGTGAGCGGGTCGTCGCCGCCGAGCCGGCGCCAGCGATCGGGGGCGAAGCCCTCAGGCGTGACGAGCGTCATGCAGCACCTCCTTGAAGGCGTCGTGGCCGAGCCGGCGGTAGGTCTGAAGGAAGGTCTCCTTCTCCCGCCGGGCTTCGAGATAGTGGTCGACGAGGCGCTCGATCGCGCCCGGCACCTCCTCGGCGGCGAGGCCCGGCCCGGCCCGCTGGCCCAGCGCCGCCGCCCCGTCGGGGGCACCGCCGAGGGTGAGCTGGTAGAACTCCTCGCCGTTCTTCTCGAGCCCGAGCACGCCGATATGCCCGACATGGTGGTGGCCGCAAGCGTTGATGCAGCCCGAGATCTTGATCGCCAAGGGGCCGATCGCGGCCTGACGGTCGGGATCGGCGAAGCGCGTGGAGATCGCCTGCGCGATCGGGATCGAGCGCGCGGTGGCGAGCGAGCAGTAGTCCAGGCCCGGGCACGCGATGATGTCGGTCACCAGCCCGCGGTTGGGGGTGTCGAGGCCGTTGGTGGCGAGATGGCGCCACAGCGCCGGCAGCCGGTCGAGGGCGACGTCGGGGAGCACGATGTTCTGCTCGTGGGTGACGCGCAGCTCGCCGAAGCCGAAGCGCTCGGCGGCGTCGGCGAGTGCGCGCATCTGCTCGGAGGTGGCGTCGCCGGGGATGCCGCCGATGGGCTTGAGGCTGACCAGGACCGCGGCGTAGCCCGGCGCTTTGTGCGCCATCAGGTTGGTGTCGGCCCAGCGGCGGAACTCCGCCACCTCGGCCTTGGCGCGCTCGAAGACGGGCGAGGTCGCGGCGCGCGCGGCGTAGGGCGGCGGCGCGAAGGCGGCCTCGATCGCTTCCACCAGCGCCGGGTCGGCGGCGACGCTCGGCCGATCGAGGCGGGCGTATTCCTCTTCGACCTGGCGGGTGAAGGCGTCGACGCCGAGCTCGTGCAAGAGGATCTTGATGCGCGCCTTGAACTTGTTGTCGCGCCGGCCGTGCAGGTTGTAGATGCGCATGATCGCTTCGAGGTACGAAAGCAGCTCGTCTTTCGCCAAAAACGGCCGGATCACCGAGGCGATCATCGGGGTGCGGCCCTGCCCGCCGCCGACGGCGACCTCGTAGCCGGGCGCCCCCGCCGCGTCGCGGACCATGCGCAAGCCGATGTCGTGGACCTTGGTGGCGGCGCGGTCCGCGGGCGAGCCGGTGATCGCGATCTTGAACTTGCGCGGCAGGTAGCTGAACTCGGGGTGCAGCGTCGACCATTGGCGCATCAATTCGGCCGTCGGTCGCGGGTCCTCGATCTCGTCCGCGGCCACACCCGCGAACGGGTCCGAGGTGACGTTGCGGATGCAGTTGCCCGAGGTCTGGATGGCGTGCATCTCGACCGCGGCGAGCGCCTCCAGGATGTCGGGGACGTCCTTCAGCTGCGGCCAGTTGAACTGGATGTTCTGCCGCGTCGTGAAGTGGCCGTAGCCACGGTCGAAGCGGTCGGCGATGTCGGCGAGCGCGCGCATCTGGGTCGCCGACAGCGTGCCGTAGGGGATCGCCACCCGCAGCATGTAGGCGTGAAGCTGCAGATAGAGGCCGTTCTTGAGCCGGAGCGGCTTGAACTCCTCCTCGGTGAGCTCGCCGCGCAAGCGCCGCTCGACCTGGGCGCGGAACTCGGCGGTGCGCTCGCGCACGAACTGCGCGTCGAAGTCGTCGTAGCGGTACACGGCTCAACCTCCCTCGTGGCGGATCGCGCCGGCGTAGGCGATCGTCGGTCCGGTGGTGCGGATGCGCTCGCGCAGGCGCACCAGCCCGTCGTCGCCGACCGCGGCGAGATAGGCCCCGACGGCGCGCAGCCCGTCCGCCTCGGCCGCCGCGACCGCGGCCTGTTGCGCCTCGGGCTCGCGCAGGACCTGGGCCTCGTCCGGCTCGCGCGACCAGCCCGCGCCGGTCCAGAAGACGACCGCGCCGCTCGCGAGGTCGTTGGCGGTCACCACCTGCGGTCCGCCGCGCCGGCTCACGACGCCGCTCCCAGATGGGCGGGGGCGGTCACCGGCTGGGCCGCCGCGGCGGCCGCCTCGAGGCCCAAAAGGATGATCGCGGGCCCGGTAATGCCGGCGGCCTCGACCGCCTCGGGCAGATCGCCGAGCGTGGTGGCGACGCGCTTCTCACCCGTGCGGCTGGCGTTCTCGACGACGGTGACCGGCCGCTCGGCCTCGGCGCCGTGCACGAGGAGCCGGCCGCGCACGAACCTCGCCGCCCGCAGCCCCATATAGACCGCCGCGATCGCCCCCGGCTGCGCCAGGTTGCGCCAGTCGTGCTCGGCGAAGCCGGCGGCGTCGTGCGCGGTCATCAGCGTGACCGACCGGTTGCGGCCGCGGCGGGTGAGCGAGCGGCCGGCGCTCGCCGCCGCGGCGGCCGCACTGGTGACGCCGGGGATGATCTCGACCGCGACGCCCGCCGCCTCCAGCGCTTCGATCTCCTCGTCGGCGCGGCCGAAGACGAGCGGATCGCCGGATTTGAGCCGTGCGACCACCGCGCCCTGGCGGGCCTGGTCGATCAGGAGGGCGTCGATGTCCGCCTGCTTCCAGGCCGGCCCGCCCGGCGCCTTGCCGACCTCGACGCGAAGCGCCTCGCGGCGGGCGAGCTCGAGGATCTCGGGGGCGACCAGCCGGTCGTGGATCACCGCGTCGGCCTCGTGCAGGCAGCGCCGCGCCTTGAGGGTCAAGAGCTCGGGATCGCCCGGCCCCGCACCCACCAGCACGACCTTGCCGGGGCGTGCCGTCCGCGCCGCCGCGACGGCGTCGGCGAGCCGGCGCTCGAAGGCATGGGCGACCGCTTCCTCGCCGCCGGCGGCGAGGGTCGCCGGGCCCCAGTCGTCGAAATAGGCGGTCCAGAAGTCGCGCCGGGCGCGGCCGGCCGGCAGCGCTTCGACCGCGAAGCGGCGGTGCCGGCCGAGGCGGGCGAGGGTGCCGAGCGTCGGCGCCAGACGCTCCTCGTTCTCGGCCTTGATCCTGCGGGCGAGCACGGGTGCCGCGCCCTCGGTGCCGATCGCGACCGTCACCGGATCACGGTCGACGATGGCGGGGGTGATGAAGTCGGAGTTCTCGAGGTCGTCGACGATGTTGACGAGCGCGCCCGCCGCTTCGGCGATGCGCTTGACCCGCGCATCCTCGCCGGCGTCGCCGGTGGCGCCGTAGACCAGGGGCGCGCAGATGGCGTCCTCGGGGCCGAACGGGCGCGGGTGCCAGACCAGCCGGCCCTCGTCGTGCCAGCGGCGGATCTGATCGCACACCTCGGCGGCGGCGACGTTGATCCGGGCCTCGGTCTTCAAGACGAGGCGCAGCTTGGCGACGGCGATCTCGCCGCCGCCCGCGACCGCCACGCGCCGCCCGCGCAGGTCGAGGAAGATCGGGAAATGGCGCACGGGCTCAGTCCTCGGGCAGGTGGACGTGCAGGCCGTCGAGCTCGGCCGACCAGATCAGCTGGCAGGAGAGCCGCGAGCGCGGGCCCACCGCCGGCAGCTCGTCGAGCTTGTCGAGCTCGTCGTCGCGCGGCGGGTGCAGCCGGTCGGCCCAGGCCGGCGCCACCTCGACGTGGCAGGTGGCGCAGTCGCAGAGCCCCCCGCACACACCGTCCACGCCGATGTCGTGGTCGCGCAGGATCTCCATCACCCGCCAGCCCTCGGGCGCGTCGAGCCGGTGGGTGCGCTGCTCGCGGTCGGTGACGATCAGCTTGGTGGTCATGGCGGCCCTCCTCGGGCGGGCTCGGGTCGGGGTCGCGACCTCGTGGACGACGTTTCGCGGCCCGCCGCGGGCGCGTGGTCGGGGCTGCGAACGGGCCTGGAGTGGTGAACGATTTTCGGGCAGAAGCAATTGTCGACGGGCGGGCTGGGAACAGCGTTTCTCAGCCACCGCGGCCGACGCGGCCGTGGTTTCAAGCTGCGGCGGCGGAGGGTGAACGCGAGCGATGCTGGACGAGACCGACCGCGGCCTGTTGCGGCTGTTGCAGGCCGACGCCGGCGTCTCCTACGAGCGCCTCGGCAAGCGGCTGGGCCTCTCCAAGACGGCGGTGTGGAACCGGGTGCAGCGGCTGGGGCGCGACGGCTACATCCGCCGCCAGGTGGCGCTGGTGGACGCCGAGCGCCTCGGCGTCGGCGAGACGGTGTTCGTCGCCATCCGCACCGCCCAGCACAGCGCCGGCTGGCTGGAGCGGTTCATGGCCGCGATCCGCGAGATGCCGGAGATCGTCGAGGCCCACCGGCTCACCGGCGACGTCGACTATCTGTTGAAGGTGCGGGTCCCCGACACCCGCGCCTTCGACGCCTTCTACAAACGGCTGATCGAGCGCATCGACCTGTTCAACGTCACCTCGAGCCTGTCGATGGAGACCCTCAAGGAGACCACCGAGATCCCGCTGCCGTCCTGAGCGGCCGGCGGCGAACCGCTCCGACCGCCGCGGCACGATGTCGACTTGGACGGTTGGCAGAGCCGCCGAGATGGGTTTCCATGGTGGCCTCACAGCGGGCATCGGGTGTGGAAACGAACATGCAGCGCGATGGTGAGGGTGTGGCGGCGGTGGAACCGTTGGTTCCCTACCGCTTGACCATCTGCGGTCTGGACGAGCTCGCCGGCTTCGCCGGCGCCGGCGTCAGCCACGTCCTGTCGATCCTCGACCCGGACTGGCCGGCGCCCGCCGCGCTCGGCGCCTACGGGCCGCACCACCACGTCGTCCGGCGCTTTCACGACGTCGCCGACGCGGCGCCCGACGTCGACGCGCCGGCGGTGGCCGACGTCGACGCCATCCTGGCCTGGTCCGACGTGCTGGGCGCGGACGCGGCGGCGCACGCGCTGGTCCATTGCCACGCCGGGGTGTCGCGCTCGACCGCCGCGGCGGTCATCCTGTTGACCCGCCACAACCCGGGACGCGAGGCCGAGGCCTTCGAGGCGGTGGCGCGGCTGCGCCCGCGCAGCTGGCCCAACCGGAGGCTGCTGGCGATCGCCGATCGCCGTCTCGGGCGCGATGGCGCGCTCGTCGCCGCGCTGCGCACGCACCAGCGCCGGGTGGCCGCGGCGCACCCCGAGTTCGCCGACCTCGTCGACGGCATCGACCACGCCCACCATCTCCTGGGCTCGACCTAGTGGTCCGACGGACCACCAGATCAAAGACTTAGTTGTTCGGG
>CAZCVH010000134.1:0-5688 GCA_964502115.1 uncultured Geminicoccaceae bacterium | reverse complement strand
CGGCCGCTCGCCTTCCATGTCGGCCTCGCCCGCAAGAGCTACGTCGCCCGCTCCGGCCACATCCCGGGCTCCGCCATCTTCCCCTTCACCTTCATGGTGCAGGCCGGCGAGGCGCCGCTGTTCCACGGCCGCGAGCGCTTCGCCCGGCTCGTCGAGGATCTGGGGGTGCCGCGCCGCGAGCCGCTGATCGTCTACTGCAACAGCGGGCGGGTCTCCGCGCTCGGCTGGTTCGTCCTGAGCGAGCTCATGGGCCGCGAGGCGATCCTCTACGACGGCTCGCTCCACGCCTGGGCGCAGGACGAAGCCCGGCCGATGAGCACCACGCTGATGCGGTGAACCACCGCCGCGGGCTCACTCCATGCCGGCCAGCCGGCGATAGGCGGTGATCACCTCGTCCTTGGTGACTTGAAACCACTCCTTGCCGCCGCCCTCCAGGCGACGGCCGCGGAGCTGGAACCAGGCGTGGAGGCCGCGTTCGAGCGCGCCGGCGTCGTCGGTGTGCAACACCAGGACGAGCCGCGGCTTGTCGGGTGTGGAGGTGGTGATCTGTGCGGCCACCCGCGCGACGGCGTCACCGTCCGCCCGCCCGATCTTCAATCGGTCGGGCGCGCAGGCATAGCCATAGGCGTAAACGCACGATGCGCCGTCGCCGAACTCGGCGAGGTCGCGCGTGTCCACGGTCGTCGCGACCTCCGCGACCAACGCGTCGTCATCGTCCGCCGCCGGCATCGCGTCGACGGTGCCCGCTTTCAACGTCTCGACGACGGCCGCGGGCACGTCTTGGCCCTGCGTGACGTCGTCCTCGCGGAACCCGAAGGCCGGCGCATCGCGCAGGGCCTGGGCCATCTTGTCGACGGCCGTCGCCCGCACACCCTCGTCGTCCGTCGTGTTGAAGTCCTGAAGCGCCTTGGTGAACTTCGCGCGTTGTCCGGCGAGCTTGTTCGCCATGATGCGCAGCGCGTCCGCGGCGCCGGTCAGCTCGGCTCGAGGCTCGCGGGCGACGCCACGCCGGCGTGGTCGAGCTCGCGGCGGATGGTGGCCTTGAGGCGCTCGAGCCCGGCTGCGTCCTCGGCCTCGGCGCGGGCGACGACGACCGCCTGGGTGTTGGAGGCGCGCATCAGCCACCAGCCCTCGGGCGTGATCACCCGCACCCCGTCGACGTCGACGACCGTCGCGCCTTCGGCCTCGAGCCGCTGCTTGACCTCGCGGATGACGTCGAATTTGCGCTCGTCGGGACAGTCGATGCGGATCTCGGGCGTGTTGACCACGTCCGGCATGGCGTCGCGCCAGTCGGCCGCCGTGCGCTCGCCGCGGGCCAGCACGTCCAGGAGGCGGACCGCGACGTAGAGCGCGTCGTCGTAGCCGTAGAAGTTGTCGTTGTAGAAGATGTGCCCGGACATCTCGCCCGACATCGGCGCGCCGAGTTCGGCCATCTTGGCCTTGATGAGCGAGTGGCCGGTCTTCCACATCAAGGGCCGACCGCCCATTTCGGCGATCGCGTCGAACAGCGTCTGCGACGCCTTGACGTCGGCGATGATGGTGGCGCCCGGATAGCGCGGCAGCAGGTCCGAGGCGAGGATCTGGATGAGCTGATCGCCCCAGAGGATCCGGCCCCGACCGTCGACGACGCCGATGCGGTCGCCGTCGCCGTCGAAGCCGATGCCGATCTCGGCGCCGGTGGCCTGCACGCGTTCGATCAGCGCTTCGAGGTTGTGCGGCTCGGTCGGGTCGGGGTGGTGGTTCGGGAAATGGCCGTCGACCTCGGCGAACAGGACCTCGTGGCGGCCCGGCAGGCGTGCGACCAGCGCCTCGCACGCCGGGCCGGCGGCGCCGTTGCCGGTGTCCCAGACCGCCGTGATCGCCCGGGTGCCGTGGTAGTCGCGGGCGAGCCGCTCGACATAGGCCTCGAACACGGGCACCTCGCGAACCTGGCCGCGCGGGCCGTCGCGAAACGCGCCCTCTTCGGCGATCGGGCGCAGCTCTTGGATGCGCTCGCCGAAGAACGACGCCTTGCCGATCATCATCTTGAAGCCGTTGTGCGACGGCGGGTTGTGCGAGCCGGTGACGTGGATGCCGCCGTCGGCGCCCAGATGGTGGACGGCGAAATAGTTCATCGGCGTCGGCCCGCGGCCGATGGCCAGCACCTCCGCGCCCGCTTCCTCGAGCCCGTCGACCAGCGCGGCGGTGAGCTCGGGCGAGCTCAGCCGGCCGTCGTAGCCGACGACGATCCGCAGCCCGTGGCCCTCGGCGGCGAGCCGGGTCGCGAAGGCGCGGCCGAGCGCGCGGGCGTCGGCGGCGAAGAGCGTCTCGCCGACGATGCCGCGGACGTCGTACTCGCGCAGGATGGTGGGGTGGAAGTGGTGCGGCTGGGCCATGGGGGGGTCCTCGACGAAGCGAGCGCGCGGCGCTCAGTCGTAGCGCTTGAGGATGGAGGCGAAGCCGTCGGCGAGGTCGGGCCGCCCGAGCGCCACCGCCACGATCGCCTCCAGATAGCCCAGCTTGTCGCCGCAGTCGTAGCGCTCGCCCGAAAAGACGTAGCCGTGGAAGGGCCGCACGCCGAGCATCTTGGCCATGGCGTCGGTGAGCTGGATCTCGCCGCCCGCGCCGGGCTCCTGCTTGTCCAGATGCGCGAAGATCTCGGGCAACAGCACGTAGCGGCCGATGACGGCGTAGCGCGACGGCGCCCGCTCGGGCTCGGGCTTTTCCACCATCGCCTTGGCCTCGACCAGCCGGCCCTCGACGGCGCCCGGATCCAGGATGCCGTAGCGCTTGGTGTGGGCCTGCGGCACCTCCATCGTGGCGACGATGTTGCCGCCGGTGCGGCCGTGGGCCTCGGCGAGTTCGCCCAGACAGGGGCTGTCGCCGAGGATCAGATCGTCCACCAGCGACACCGCGAAGGGCTCGTCGCCGACGAGATGGCGCGCGCACCAGACGGCGTGGCCGAGGCCCAAGGGCTCCTGCTGGCGGGTGTAGGTGACCTCGCCGGCCTTGGGGATGCCGGCCTCGAGCTCGGCCAGCACCTCGGACTTGCCCTTGGCGGCCAGCGTGTCGAAGAGCTCGACGGCGCGGTCGAAATGGTCCTCGATCAGCGTCTTGCCGCGGCCGGTGACGAAGATGAACTCCTCGATGCCGGCGGCGCGCGCCTCCTCGAGGGCGTACTGGATGATCGGCTTGTCGACGACCGGCAGCATCTCCTTGGGGAGCACCTTGGTCGCCGGCAGCATGCGGGTGCCGAGCCCGGCGACGGGAAAGACGGCCTTGCGGACGGGGCTCACGGTCATCCTCCCAACTCGTGGATGCATCGACGACGGCGCTGGTGGGGTTGCTATACGCAGCGCCCGCCGGCGGGGGCAAGGGTCAGCGGCGGCCCGGGCGCCCCAGGAGGCACTCGCGTGCAGCGTTCAATTGCGCCGCGAGATAGGCGGAGCCACCGTGGTCGGGATGCACCTGGGCCATCAACCGGCGGTGTGCCGACTTGATCGCCGCCTCGTCCGCGCCGGGCTCGAGCCCGAGGATCTCGAGCGCGCGCCGCTCGGTCATCGCGGCGGTGTCGTCCGGCTCGTCGCGGGCGTGCGCGCCGGCGTCTCCGCCCGCCGCCCCCTGGGCGCGCCAGCCGGCGTGGCGGCGGTCGAGAAAGGCCTCCAACAGCGGCTCGCTCTCGGGATCGTCACGCCGCACCTCGGCGAGCAGATCCAAGAGCTGCATCAGCGGCAACGCGCTCAGCCGCCGACCGCGCCAGCGGCCGCGCCGGACCTCGCCGTCGAGCGCGCCGGTGGCGGGATCGAGCCGCATCGCCAGCGTCGCGGTGGTCACGCTCGGCTCGTCGTCGTGGCCGGCGCCGGTGTCCTCGGCGGTCTCGAACGGATCGGGCGGCCGCCGCCCCCTGTTGAAGGCGTGGATCGCGTAGGCGGTGGCGCCGAGCGCCGCGACGGCGAAGCCGAAGCGCCCGGCGTAGATCAGCCCGGAGCCCAACAGCGCGGCGAAGGTGGCCGCGAAGGCCTTGGCGGCCTGGGCGAGATCGTGCGGCGAGGCGCGCACGAACCCGCGCACGACGAGGGCGGCGACCGTCACCAGCGCCAGCAGCGCGAGAATTCCGAACCACGCCATCGCCGTCAGCTCTTGGTGAGCAGCCGGACCCGGTGCTGCTGGCGGCGGTTGGCGTCCTCCAGCGCCGCCACCCCGCCGGCGGCGTAGGCGGCGACCGCGCCCAGAAGCTGGCGGAGCTCGTCCGGGCTGGTGGAGTTCAACGTGCAGTGCGCGCCACCGGTGAGTTTGGCGATGTCGCGAAAGGCGCGGGTCGCCACCGGATCGTCGCCTTCCTGGAAGACGAAGGCGCGCACCCCGCGCGCACCGAGCTGGCCGGCGAGATGGCCCAGACGGTCGACGTCCTCCTCGCAGCAGTCGCCGACATAGACCAGCGCGTCGACCGGCGCCTCCTTGGCCTGGCGCAGCGTGTGGTTGAGGACGCGCTCGATCTGGGTGCGCCCGGCGCGGCACATGACCTTGGTCATGAGGTCGACCAGCGCGCGCGGCTCGCGCACCCACTTGCTGGCGCGGCACTCGTCGAAGCCGCGGAAATAGACCAGCTGGACGTCGAGCCCGCCCTTGGCCTGGGTCTCCAAGAACATCTGGCCCTGCACCGCGACGGCGCGATCCCAGCTGGGCTCGCGCGAGGCGGTGGCGTCCATGGCGAAGACGAGCCGGCCGCGGCGGCCGCGATCCGCGCGCGCCGGCGTCTTCTCCACCTCTTCGAGAAAGCGGGCGACGTTGCCCGCGTCCGGCTTGGTGACATCACGTTTCGACATGGCTCTGATGTGGGTTCGCCTGCGGCGACGTCCAGCATACGGCCGCGACGGCGCTTGCGCGCGCTGCTGGAGCGCGTCCCACCCGGACGAACCCACACCCGCACACCCCGCCCGGCCGCCCACGAGCACGATGCCCCGGGTGGCCGGGCGGGGTGTGCGGGAGGCTCGGTCCACGTGAACGGCGAGCGTTCTGAAAAAGGCGGCGCGGCGGAACGTCGCCCGGCCCGGGGCATTGCGGGGGTGGAGCCCGCCGCGCGCGCCGCGGCGCGCGCGGCAAGGGACGGGACCGGAACGATGACGACGGAATACGAGGCGTTGGTGGCGGCCCTCGACGCCGGCGAGCCCTTCGGCGGCGGCGGCGACGACGGCGGCGGCGGCGGCGCGGTCGCCCGCATCGACACCCACGCCGCGCACGTCTTTCTCGTCGGCGAGCTCGCCTACAAGCTGAAGCGGCCGGTCGCCTTCAGCTTTTTGGACTTCTCGACCATCGACGCCCGGCGCCGGGCGTTGGAGAACGAGCTCCGCCTCAACCGCCGCACGGCGCCCGAGCTCTACCGCCGGGTGGTGCCGGTGACCCGCGCCGACCACGGCTTCGCACTCGACGGCGACGGCGAGGTCGTCGACTGGGTCCTGGAGATGCGCCGCTTCCCCCAGGAGCGGAAGCTCGACCGCATCGCCGCCGAGGGCGCGCTCGATCCCGCCCTCGCCCGCGAGCTCGGCGCCGCGGTCGCCGCCTTCCATCGCGACGCCGAGCGCCGGCCCGACAAGGGCGGCCACGCCGGCATGGCCGCGGTCGTCGCCGGCGACCGCGAGGACCTGGAGGCCGCCCCCGCCGAGATCGGAAGAGCACACGTCTGAACTCCAGTCACGTGAAACGATATCG
>CAZCVH010000133.1:3380-5689 GCA_964502115.1 uncultured Geminicoccaceae bacterium | reverse complement strand
GGCACGGCGGCTCGCCGAGCGCGCGGTGGGGCGCGGGGCGGGGATGTGCTATCGTTCCGACCGGGCGATGCGCCCTCGGGCGGGAAGAGCGGCGCTGCGAGCGCGGGTACGAAACGAACCGGGAGGGGCGAAAAGCCGTGGTCGGGCAAGGGCTTGCGGCGAAATGGACCGTGTCGGGCGGCGCCACCGGGGCGGCTCGGGTCGCGGTGGTGGGGGCGCGGGTGCGGCCGCGCTTGACGGCGGGGCGCCGGGCGGGCAGGTCACGGGGCCGCAGGTTCGAGGAGGTTCGCGATGGCTGCCGAGTTCGACGCCACGGTCGAGGAGATCCGCCAGGCGACGGCGCTGCTCCGGAGGCGTCTTTAACTGGGACGAGTCGCTGCGTCGCCTCGACGAGCTGACCGCCCTCGCCGAGGATCCGAGCTTCTGGAACGAGCCCGAGCGCGCCCAGGCGCTGATGCGCGAGCGCCAGCATCTGGCCGCGCGCATCGAGCGTCAGCGTGACCTCGAGCAGAGCCTCGACGACATCGTCGAGCTGGCCCAGCTCGCCGAAGCGGAAGGCGACGCCGAGACCGCGAAGGCGGCCGCGGCCGACCTCGACCGGCTGGCCGAGACCGCGCGCCACCTCCAGCTCGAGAGCCTGCTCGCGGGCGAGGCCGACGGCCTCGACTGCTATCTCGAGATCAACGCGGGGGCGGGCGGCACCGAGAGCCAGGACTGGGTCGAGATGCTGCTCCGCATGTACACCCGCTGGTGCGAGGTCAAGGGCTACAAGCTGGAATGGCTCGAGGAGACCGCGGGCGAGGAGGCCGGGCTCAAGTCGGTGACGCTCAAGGTGTCGGGCGCCAACGCCTTCGGCTGGCTCAAGACCGAGAGCGGCGTCCACCGGCTGGTGCGGATCTCGCCCTTCGACAGCCAGGCGCGGCGCCAGACCAGCTTCGCCTCCGTCTACGTCTCGCCGGTGATCGACGAGAGCATCCAGGTCGAGATCGAGGACAAGGATCTGCGGATCGACACCTATCGGGCGTCCGGCGCCGGCGGCCAGCACGTCAACCGGACCGACAGCGCGGTGCGCATCACCCACCACCCGACCGGCATCGTCGTCCAGTGCCAGAGCGGCCGCTCGCAGCACAAGAACCGCGCCGAGGCCATGGATATGCTGCGCGCCAAGCTCTACGAGCTGGAGCGGCAAAAGCAGCGCGAGAAGGCCCAGGCCGAGGAGGCGTCGAAGAGCGACATCGGCTGGGGCCACCAGATCCGCTCCTACGTGCTGCACCCCTACCGGATGGTGAAGGACTTGCGCACGGGCGTGGAGACCGGCAACACCCAGGCCGTGCTCGACGGTGACCTCGACCGCTTCTTGGAGGCCTCGCTCGCCCACGGCGTCGGCGACGCCGAGAGCGCGTCCCCGCCGGCTTGAGCCGCCGGGGCCGAGGGTCGCCATTCGCCTCGGTTTCGCCCGGCCGGCGGCGGGGGTAGAACGGATCCGTCAGCGGGGACGTCGCCGCGCGTCGCTCACGTCCCCGGCGGAGGATGCGCCATGAAGACCGTGTTCATCACCGGGGCCAGTCGCGGCATCGGTCACGCCACCGCCAAGCACTTCGTGCAACAGGGCTGGCGGGCGATCACCTGCTCGCGCGACGTCGTGCCGGACAACTGTCCGGTGACCCAGGAGCACCGCCACATCACCGCGGATCTCCGAAAGCGCGAGAACCTCGGCCTCGCCGCCGCCGAGCTGGCGCGCATCCTCGACGGCGAGCCCCTGCACGCGCTGGTCAACAACGCCGGCTACTCGCCCAAGGACGAGGACGGCTCCAGGCTCGGCTGCCTCGACGGCGAGCTCGCGGTCTGGGACGACGTCTTCGCCGTCAATTTCTTCGCCGCGGTCTACTTCGCCCGCACGCTGGCGCGGTCGCTCGCCCGCAACGAGGGCTCGATCGTCAACATCACCTCGATCGCCGGCCACCGCGTGCACCCCTTCGCCGGCTCGGCCTACAGCACCTCGAAGGCGGCGCTGGTGGCGCTCACCCGCGAGCTCGCCGCCGACCTCGCGGGCTACGGCATCCGCGTCAACGCGGTCTGTCCCGGCGAGATCAACACCGCCATCCTCTCGCCCGGCACCGAGCAGCTGGTCGAGCGCATCCCGATGCGCCGCCTCGGCTCGCCCGACGAGGTCGCCGCCGTCATCCACTACCTCTGCAGCCCGCAGAGCTCCTACGTCAACGGCGCCGAGATCCCGGTCAACGGCGGTCAGGACGTCTACTGAGACCGTGGCGGGCGGGTCCGGCGCGCCGATCCCGTGGGCCGGCGGA
>CAZCVH010000133.1:0-3280 GCA_964502115.1 uncultured Geminicoccaceae bacterium | reverse complement strand
CGTCGCGCTCACGCGGTGAGCAGGGCCTTGACGCCGTCCAGCGTGTCGGCCTCGGCCGCGGGCTTGTCCTTGCGCCAGCGGGCGATGCGCGGAAAGCGCACGGCGATGCCGGACTTGTGGCGCGCCGAGCGCTGGATGCCCTCGAAGGCGAGCTCGAAGACCTGCTCGGCCGGCACCGACCGGACCGGGCCGAAGCGCTCGACGGTGTGGCGGCGGATCCAGCGGTCGAGCGCGGCGATCTCCTTGTCGTCGAGCCCCGAATAGGCCTTGGCGATCGGCACCAGCCCGCCGTCGTCCCAGACGGCGAAGGTGTAGTCGGTGAAGAGGTTGGCCCGCCTTCCGCTGCCGGCCTGGGCGTAGATCAGGACCGCGTCGACGGTGAGCGGCTCGATCTTCCACTTCCACCAGTCGCCGCGCCGGCGCCCGACCCGGTAGGGGGCGCCTTTGCGCTTGAGCATCAGCCCCTCGACCCGGCGCTCACGGGATCGGGCGCGAAGCTCGGCCAGCTCCGCCCAGCGTTCGGCGTGCACCAGCTCGGAGGTGGCGAGGGCGTGACCGGCGCCGGCGACCACCGCTTCGAGGCGAGGGCGGCGTTCCTCTTGAGGCCGTTCGCGGATGTCCGTGCCCTCCTCCTCCAACAGGTCGTAGGCGAGAAAGCGCACCGGCGCCTCCTTCAGGATCTTCGCCGACAGCTTGAGCCGACCGATGCGCTTTTGAAGGGCCGCGAACGGCATCACGCCGCCGTCGTCCCAGGCCAGGATCTCACCGTCGAGAACGGTGCCGTCGGCAAGGTCGAGCCCGCAGCGCTCGATCTCGGGAAAGCGCTCGGTCACCAGCTCCTCGCCGCGCGACCACAAGTAGACAGCGCCCGCGCGCTTGACGAGTTGGCCGCGGATGCCGTCCCACTTCCACTCGACCAGCCAGTCCGCGAGCGGCCCCAGGCTCTCGGGCTCGGCCTCGAGCTGCGAGGCGAGAAAGAACGGATAGGGCCGGCTCGCGTCCGCCGCACCGTCGTCGCCGCGCAGCAACGCGGTGTAGTTCTCGGCCGTCGGCTGCCAGCCGCCCATGAGGCGGTGGCTGACCACCGCGGTGTCGAGGCCGCTCACCCGGGCGATGGCGCGCACCACGAGGGCTTGCGAGACGCCGACGCGAAAGCCGCCGGTCAAGAGCTTGTTGACGACGAAGCGCTGCTCGCGGTCGAGCCGGCACCACCAGCTCCGGATGGCGTCCTTGCGGCCGGCCTCGTCGAGACGCCTGAGCGGCAGGATGCGCTCCTCCATCCAGCGCGCCAGCCCGAGCTCGTCGACCTCGCCGGCGCCGCCGACGGTGGCATCCACCAAGAGGGCCACGGTCTCGGCGGTATCGCCCACGGCGGCGTGGCTGTCGTCGACGAGCCAGTCGGGCAGCTCCGTGAGCTCCTGCACCCAGGCCCGCAGCGTCCGCGAGCCGATCAGCCGCTTCAGACGCTCGCCCGTCAAGAAGAAGAGCGCCCAGGCCGCGTCCGCCGCGGGGGCGTCGGCGAAATAGGCCGCCATGGCGTCGATCTTGGCGTTGGTCTTGGTCGTCGCGTCGAGGGCGGCGTAGAGCCCGGCGAAGCGCCTCATCCGTCGTCGCTCCCGCCCTCGCCCTCGAAGGCGGTCTCCACCCGCTCGGCCGCGAGGCCGCGCTCCTCGCGCAGAAACCGCGCGAGCGTGTCGGCGTAGCCGTGGGTGCAGAGCACGCGCCTCGCCCCGGTCTCCGCGGTCGTGCGCAGGACGTCGGGCCAGTCGACGTGGTCGGACATGACGAAGCCGCGGTCGTAGCCGCGCCGGCGGCGTTGGCCGCGCACCCGCATCCAGCCCGAGACGAACGCCGTCTGCGGCTCGGCGAAACGCCGCATCCAGGTGGTGCCCATGGCCGAGGGCGGCGCCAGCACCAGCTCACCTTTGAACGTCTCGCCTTTCGGCGCGGCACTCACGGGCTGCGTCGGCGCCAGCGGCACGCCGGCCTCGCGGTAGGCCTCGACCATCGGCACGAGCGCGCCGTGCAGATGGACGGTGCGGTCCCGGCCGCTGCGGGCATGGAGCTCCGCCAAGAGCCGCTGCGCCTTGCCGAGGGCGTAGCAGAAGAGGATCGAGGTGCGCCGCTGCCGCGCGTTCTCCTCCCACCAGGCGAGGATCTCGGCCACCACCTTCTCGCCCGGATCCCAGCGGTAGATCGGCAGCGCGAACGTGGCCTCGGTGACGAAGACGTCGCACCGCACCAGCTCGAAGGGCGCGCAGGAGGGATCGGGCTCGCGCTTGTAGTCGCCGGTCACCACCCAGACCTCGCCCGCGACCTCGATCCGCACCTGGGCCGAGCCGAGGACGTGGCCCGCCGGGTGGAAGGAGACCGTGGCGTCGCCGAGCGCCACCGCCTCGCCGTAGCGGTGGGTGGCGAGGTCGATGTCGGCGCCGAGCCGGCGCCGCAGGATGCCCTCGCCGGGTGCTGCGGCGTGGTAGCGCGCGTGGCCCCAGCGGGCGTGGTCGGCGTGGCCGTGGGTCACGACCGCCGTCGGCACCGGCCGCCAGGGGTCGACGTGGAAACCGCCGAGCGGGCAGTAGAGGCCCTCGGGCGTCAGCGTCAGCACGGGTGTCGCCCGGGTCATGGTCGGAGGTTGGGGTGCGGAACGCCGCGGGCAAGCCCGCTTGACCGCCCCGGTCGGCACCGGTAGCCGCTCCCCGTCGTCGGGATCGAAGGAGAGCGCGTTGGCCGAGACCACCGAGGAGCTGTTCCGCGCGGACGCCTATGCGCGCGAGATCACCGCGCGCGTGGTCGAGGTCGACGACGCCGGTGTGGTGCTGGATCGCACCGTGTTCTACCCGATGGCCGGCGGCCAGCCGGGCGACCGCGGCGAGTTGCGGCTCGACGACGGCACCGTCCTGCCGGTGGTCGACACGCGCACCGACGAGGCCGGCCGCTTGGTCCATCTGGTGGCGCCGGAAGCGCCGCGTCCGGTCGCCGGCGACGAGGTCATCGCCGCGATCGACTGGGCGCGCCGCCACCGACTGATGCGGATGCACAGCTGTTTGCACCTGCTCTGCCAAGCGGTGGGCGAACCGGTGAGCGGCGGGCAGATCGGCGACGACCGCGGCCGGCTCGATTTCGCGCTCGCGGGCGAGGTGCCCGCGAAGGAGGTCCTCACCGCGCGGCTGATGGGTTGGATCGGCCAGGATCGCGCGATCCGCCACCGCTGGGTCGACGCCGCGGAGCTCGACGCCAACCCCGAGCTGGTGCGCACCATGGCGGTGAAGCCGCCGCG